>NZ_JADKPY010000033.1:0-41391 GCF_015351505.1 Acinetobacter sp. SK-43 | reverse complement strand
CCACTTTATATAATCCTAATATGAGTTATGAACTGTTCTTGGAGCCATTTATGGTGCCAGCAGTTTTGCATTTATTATTATGCTGTTGCGTTGCTTTTGCAGTTGGACAGGAATTTAAACGTAATACATTCAATCAGTGGGTTACTGGTGGAAATGCAATCCACACTTTACTCGGTAAATTATTAGTTTATGTACTCATTTTTTGCTTTTGGACTTGGTGTTGGATGTTTTGGCTATCGAATATCCGAGGTTATTTCATAGCAGGTTCCATCTGTTTAATCCTTACCGCTCAATTTTTCTTGTACTTCGCCTATGCCGTCATTAGTAGTTCTGTAGTATTGGCGACGCAAGATCTGGCAAAAACCTTTGGCTTTTTAGCTCTGTATGGTGGTTCTTCTCCTAGTTTTTCAGGAATCACCCTCCCCCTAAATAATGCACCTGTATTTACTCAAATTTGGTCAATGCTGATTCCCTATACACATTATGCAAAGTTACAAACTGAACAATGGGTGATTGGCAGCGATCCAATAATTTCACTTATTCCACTTTCTATCTTAATTGCTTTCTCAGCATTGTTCTTCTTTGTGAGTATTCGCTTACTTCGAAAATTGACTCAGGAGCAATGCGTATGAAAACATTTTTAAATTATTATCTGCAAACCTTTAAAAATATTGCAGCAAATACCTCAATCTTCACTACACTCATTGCTGCTGTCATTTTATATAGTTTTTTTTATCCAACTGCTTATAAAGCACAAACAGCGGAAGATATTCCGATTGTTATCGTAGATGAAGAGCAAAGTGTTTTAAGTTCGAAAATCATTAGCCAAGTTTCAAATAGTCCTCATGTGAAAATCATGACAGTAACTGATAATTTCTTAGAGGCAAAAAAATTAGTTCAAAATCAGCAAGCAGAAGGTATTTTACTTTTACCCGACAATCTGACCAATAGCATCACACGTGGTGAAATGGGAGGCATAGGTCTATATTTAAGTACAGCTTATTTCATTCAAACGAAAGAAGTCGGCATAGGTTTAGCAGGTTCTATTGAAGCAACCTTGCAAGAATTTTTGGAAAAATTCGGTGATGCAACTCCTTTTAAACCAGAACTTTCTATTCATCAAATTCCGCTCTTTAATACATTATCTGGATATGGAAGTTATATTTTTCCCGCTGTTGCGAGTTTAATCATTCATCAGACACTGTTATTAGGTCTCGCTATGTTGATTGCGAGCTATCGTGAATCAGGTTGGATTGCAAAACCAATCGAATTTTGGGCAACTTCTACAGCAATTCTCACAATAGGTTGTCTTGGTTGTTTATATCTCTTCGGTTTTACATTTTGGCTTTATGACTATCCTCATGGTGGAAATTTCTGGGGAATGCTGCTTGCAACGCCAGTTTATGTAAGTTGTATTATCGGTCTAGCGATGCTGGTTGGATCTTTAGTAGATATGCCTGAACGTGTAGGACATTTAATTGTTGTCACCTCAGTTCCTCTTTTCTTATTAACAGGTACTGCTTGGCCACATGCCGCTATGCCTGAATGGATGCAATATTTAGCTTGGATTCTTCCATCTACACATGGTGTTCAAATGTTTGTGCAATTAAATCAGATGGGTGTACCTACAGCAATCGTGATACCTAAACTGATTTATTTAGCAACTCTTGGTGGAATCTTGTTGGCTTGCTCTTATTATCGTTTAGTCATGCTAAAGCCAATAAAAAAGGAAGCTAATTAGCTTCCTTTTTTAACAACTTATCACTTAAGCTTCTGGAGTATCATCTTTAGGTTCTACTAAAGCTTCCTCAGAATTTACTGCATCAAGCTCAGTATTTTCTACTGATTGCTCTATAGTCTCTAACTCTTCGTCTTCTTCTACAGCTTCAATAGATACAACACCAACTAATGTTTCAGCGTCACTCAGTCGAATCAGACGAACACCTTGTGCGTTACGACCTGTGGTTGCCACTTCTGCTGCACGTGTACGAACCAAAGTACCACCATCAGAAATCAACATCAGCTCTTTGGTTTGATCAATCGATACAGCACTGATTAACTCACCATTACGCTCACTCGTTTTAATCGCAATAACACCCTTACCACCACGTTTCTTGGTCGGGAAGTCATCCACTGGAGTACGCTTACCATATCCATTTGCACAAGCACATAACACTTCACCCGTTTCAGGAACAACAACAAGTGAAACAATACGGCTTACAACATTTGAATCAGAAGAATCGTCATTATCATCGCTGTCATCATTTTCAACTTCAGCATCTTCTACGTCGATCGTGTTACTTGCAAAACTAACACGCATACCGCGTACACCTTTCGCAGTACGTCCCATTGCTCGAACATCTGTCTCAGCAAAACGAATCGCTTTACCTTCATTTGAGAACAACATGATCTGCTGATTACCATCCGTAATCGCAACACCGATCAAGGTATCTTCTTCGTTTAACTCAATAGCACGTAAGCCATTAGAGCGAACATTACTAAACTGTTCTAACTCAACGCGTTTAACCGTACCTGATGCCGTAGCCATAAACACATAGTGATTTTCAGGGAACTCAGTCAACGGTAAGATCGCGGTAATTGTTTCATTCGCTTCCAATGGTAACAAGTTCACCATCGGACGTCCTTTAGCACCACGAGAGGCTTGAGGTACCTCAAACACTCTCAAGCGATAAACTTTACCAACATTGGTAAAGCACAATACTGTCGCGTGGTTTGATGCAACAATCAAATGCTGAATAATGTCATCATCTTTCATTGAGGTTGCTGATTTACCACGACCACCACGACGTTGAGCTTGATAATCCGAAAGTGGTTGCGTTTTTGCATAACCTGTTTGAGAAACAGTGAGTACCACTTGTTCTTCAGGGATTAAGTCTTCACGACAGAAATCAACACCAGATTCAACGATTTCTGTACGACGTGCATCACCATACTGTTGCAGGATTAAAGCAAGCTCTTCACGAATTACGTTCATCAATAAATTAAAGTCATTTAAAATCGCTGTTAATTCAGCAATTTGACCTAAAATCTCAGTATATTCAGCGTGCAACTTATCTTGTTCAAGACCCGTCAAACGATGTAAACGTAATTCAAGAATCGCATTCACCTGTGTTGGTGATAAACGATAAATATCTCCTGACAGACCAAATGGACGTGCGGGATCTTCCCCTTCAATTTCATCTGGACGAACTGAAATAGCGCCAGCTTTTTCTAGAAGTGCGACAACACCACCACCAGCCCATTCACCAGCCTGTAAACGCTCACGTGCTTCACTAGGATTGGCAGAAGTCTTAATGGTTTCAATAATGGCATCAATATTCGCTAATGCAACAGTCAAACCTTCTAAGATATGCCCACGTTCACGTGCTTTGCGAAGCTCATACATGGTGCGGCGTGTCACAACTTCTTGGCGGTGACGGATAAATGCCGCAATAATATCTTTAAGATTCATCAATTTTGGCTGACCATTATCTAGGCAGACCAAATTGATGCTGAAAGAGTTTTGCAGTTGGGTGTGTAAGAATAAATTATTTACAATGACTTCCGCGTTTTCGCCACGCTTCAAATCAATTGCAATACGCATCCCTTCCTTATCAGACTCATCTCGAAGTTCAGAAATTCCTTCAAGTTTCTTTTCTTTAACTAGTTCAGCTATACGCTCAATCGTTTTTGCTTTATTGACCTGATATGGAATTTCAGTAAAGACGATAGTCGTACGACCCGTTTTCTGATCTTCTTCGAAATGATACTTACCACGGATATGAAGACGACCTTTACCCGTACGATAAGCATCTACAATACCTGATTTGCCGTAAATAATACCGCCAGTTGGGAAGTCAGGACCAGTAATATGCTCCATCAATCCTTCAATAGAAATATTCGGATTATTGGCATAGGCTAAACAAGCATTGACGACCTCAGTCATATTATGCGGCGCCATATTGGTCGCCATACCTACTGCAATACCTGTTGTACCATTGATCAAAAGATTAGGAATACGAGTAGGCATCACTTGCGGAATACGCTCAGAACCGTCGTAGTTATCTTCCCAATCAACCGTGTCTTTTTCTAAGTCGGCCAAAATTTCATGGGTAAGCTTTTGCATGCGAACTTCGGTATAACGCATTGCCGCCGCACTATCGCCATCGACAGAACCAAAGTTACCTTGACCATCGACCAACATATAACGCAAGCTAAAATCTTGCGCCATACGAACAATCGTTTCATAGACTGCACTATCACCATGAGGGTGATATTTACCGATTACATCACCCACCACACGAGCAGATTTTTTATACGCTTTGTTATAATCATTGCCCAATTCGTGCATTGCGAATAATACGCGACGATGAACAGGTTTGAGACCGTCTCTCACATCTGGCAATGCACGAGATACGATTACGCTCATTGCATAATCTAAATATGAATGCTTGAGTTCGTCCTCAATGGCAATCGGTCTGATTTCCGATACGCTCATGCATACTCCTTGTTTACAGATAGAAACATCTACCTGTTTTTATGTCTTCAATCTTGCAAAAATTTAGCTCAAAAAGATTGAACTAAAAATAAAAAATACAGCGAAAAATTATAGCATAAACAACCAACTAACAGGGAGTTAAACCCATTGAAAATAGCATTTTTTTACAATAAAAAATTGATTAGAATTAGTAAGTTAAAAAATATTTTTTGATTGTGAACTTTCAACAATATTTTTTTAATGTGGTGGCTAAAATACGAGCAAAAACATCATAAAATTTTAATCTTAAAATCATTACTTCACGTCGATTACGAATTAAAATTTATAATCATTTTTATGTAATTAGCGATATAAATCCACTTGCTCTCTTTGGAAATATATTAAATCCAATGCTAATGAAATGCCTGTTATTTGAAAAATCATGCTATGCAGCTGACCACGGTGATGGGTCTGATGATTAAAGACATGCGCGAGCACTCCAATAAGAGGCTCAGTATGGCGCTGTCCGTGTCGTGTGTAAGAAATGGTACCATGAAAGGCTTCATCATTAAGCTGCTGCACGAATGCAATCATGCTTTGATCTTTAAGGAATCTCGTATTAGTGATGCGAATCTAAGTCTGCATGAACAATCTCATCTAAAGCATACTGAGACTGCACTACCCCATGAATACGCTCGAACCATAAAATATCAGCGACCAATATATGATTTACTGTACGAAACAATGACTCAAAATAAGCCCCACAATTTTGATTGATTTGGTCTTCATTTAAGTCTTTTAAAACAAAGAATAATTTTTGATTCGCCCAAGCGTTATAATTTGGCAACATCAAAAAATATTTTTTAAAACTATAACTCATTAATTAGATCCATTTTTATTATAATTTTTAACATAAAAAAGCGCTCCTGAGCAGAGCAGTAAAGCATCGCTTTAACCGCCTGCGCAAGAGCGCTTTAAACTTTAATTCAGTGAATTAAAGTTTAGATACCAATTCTGGTACAACAGTGTTCAAATCACCAACTAACCAGTAGTCAGCAACGCTGTTGATTGGTGCTTCTTCGTCTTTGTTGATAGCAACAATAACTTTAGAATCTTTCATACCAGCTAAGTGCTGGATCGCACCAGAGATACCGATCGCCATGTATAGATCAGGCGCAACGATTTTACCAGTTTGACCAACTTGGAAGTCGTTAGGTACGAAACCAGCATCAACTGCTGCACGTGATGCACCTTGTGCAGCACCAAGCTTGTCAGCTAATGGGTCAAGTACTTTATGGTAGTTCTCACCAGAACCTACACCACGACCACCAGAAACAACGATGCGCGCAGCAGTTAATTCTGGACGATCAAGTTTCACGATTTCTTCGCTTACAAACTTAGAAATACCAGCATCTTTCGCTTCAGCAACAGCTTCAACAGCAGCAGAACCACCTTCAGCAGCTACAGCATCAAACGCTGTACCACGAACTGTACCAACGATAATTGCTTCATCTGATTGAACAGTTGCAATCGCGTTACCAGCGTAGATTGGGCGTTTAAATGTATTTGCAGATTCTACAGAAATGATATCTGTGATCATGCTTACATCAAGAAGTGCAGCAACACGTGGAAGAATGTTCTTACCAGTTGTTGTAGAAGCAGCTAATACGTATTTGTAACCTTTCGCTAAATCCGCAACTAAAGCAGCTACGTTTTCAGCCAATTGGTTTGCATAAGCAGCATTGTCAGCAAGTAATACTTTGCTCACACCAGCAACTTTAGCAGCAGCATCAGCAACTGCTTGAGCGCCAGAACCAGCTACTAATACAGTAATATCACCACCGATTTTTTGAGCTGCCGCAACAACGTTTAAAGTTGCACCGTTAAGTGTCTGGTTGTTGTGATCAGCGATAACTAAAATACTCATGATTGTATCCTTCTGTATTAGATCACTTTCGCTTCGTTTTTCAATTTTTCAACAAGCTCGTCTACAGACTTCACTTGTACGCCAGCTTTACGTTCAGCAGGTGCTTCAACTTTAACAGTTTTAAGTTTAGTACCAGTTGCAACGCCATAATCAGCAGGAGATTTAGTATCAAGCGGCTTCTTACGAGCTTTCATAATGTTTGGAAGAGCAGCATAACGTGGCTCATTCAAACGTAAGTCAGTTGTGATGATTGCAGGAAGTGCAAGCTCAACAGTTTGTAAACCACCGTCGATTTCACGAGTAACTTGAACTTTACCGCCGTCAACTTTAACTTCAGATGCGAAAGTACCTTGACCAGCACCAAGTAAAGCACCAAGCATTTGACCTACTTGGTTAGAGTCGTCATCAATTGCTTGTTTACCAAGAAGAATAAGTTCTGGTTTCTCAGCATCAACAACGCCTTTGAGGATTTTAGCAACTTCTAGAGCACCAATTTCATCAGCAGTTTCAACTAAAATACCACGGTCAGCACCTAAAGCCATTGCAGAACGGATTTGTTCTTGAGCATCTTTAGGACCCACTGAAACAACAACGATTTCAGAAACTGTTCCTTTTTCTTTTAAGCGAACCGCTTCTTCCACTGCGATTTCACAGAATGGGTTGATTGACATTTTAACGTTAGTAAGGTCAACCCCACTATTGTCCGGCTTAACACGAACTTTAACGTTGGCATCAACCACACGTTTTACAGCGACAAGAGCCTTCATGTAATCCTCGGCTGTTCTAAGCAAGTAAATGTAGTGAAGAGTATTCTAACTCTTCGATCGAAATTTTTTAGGTGCCCTATCTTGCAATGTATTTGGCATTTCGGTCAAGTCACAATTTCTGCTCGGGGTATAAAAAAGATGAAACGCTCAGTTCACTTATTTGTAGTTGTTGATGTAATTGAATTGCTGTGCATTTAATAGGATATTCATTAGGCTTTGATTTTTTTAATATTTTAATATAATTCAACAACCTAAATATCGACTATTTTTTAAATTTGATGGATCTGTAACGGATCATTTCGAGCAAATCAAATCCCCTTTTAGGCTTCAAAAAATATTGGCAATAAAGTAAGAACCCAAAACCGACATGATTCACTCTCATCACATTTTAATCGTCGCTTATTAATCACCCAACTTTGCAACATAATATAACCAAATTTAGTCTTTTTGAGCCCGTGGATGGGTTTGATCATAAACTCTTGCCAATTGATCAAAATCAACATGTGTATAAATTTGTGTAGTAGACAAATTGCTATGTCCTAACATTTCTTGCACTGACCTTAGATCACCACTTGCAGATAACATATGACTGGCAAAACAATGTCTCAACAAATGAGGGTGTAAATCAACATTCACTCCTGCTCTTTGTGCTTGTAGCTTGACCCGATTCTCAATTTGTCGAGGGGTAAGTCGATTACCACGTTGTGAGATAAAAACAGCACTATCTAAGTTAAATTCACCTTGCCAGATTCGATAAATTTTCAGCCATTCAATTAGACTATCTTTCGCTTTCTGACCAAACGGAACGATTCGAGTCTTATTGCCTTTACCTGTAATTCTTAACAATTGACGATTGAAGTCGATATCTTTAATCATCAAACCTTGTAATTCAGCGAGCCGCAGTCCACTGGAATAAAGTAATTCCAGTATCGCTTTGTCACGAAACCACAACTGCTGTTCAATTGGTTTATCTGGTGGAGCTTGGTCTAAAATTTGATGTACAGTTTCAATATCGACCATACCTGGTAAGGGTCTAGGCTGTCTTTTTAACTTAAAATCTTCTGATGGATTTTGTTGTAAATATTGTCCTTGTTCAGCCCACTTCATGAACTGGCGTATTGAGGTCAAATGACGCTGCAAACTGCTTGAACTTAACTGATCTTTTTCAACACGATTTGCCAAATATTCGCGTAAGTCAGATGCTTCAATATCGTATAATGCTAAACTCTTGCTGTCACAAAAGTTAAAAAAATCAGTAAGATCACGTTGATAAGCTTCAATCGTATGTTCTGACTGATTTTGAATAATTCGTTCTTTTAACCACATTGATAGCAGTTTTTCAGGAGCTTCCAAGCTATATTCTCTTGTTTGCATGTGCTATTTATAGCGTAGTTTAACAAATTTTTATTCATTAAAGATTATACAAGCATCGAAGATGAACAATTGATGTAATACAATAAATTTCAAGTTTCGAGCGGTGGCTTTATATAATGCTTACTCTTCTGATCCCTTACCTGATTGCAATCACTTTACTCACCATTACACCTGGATTGGATACAACTTTAATTATTCGCACAGCGACTATTGAAGGAAAAGCTAAAGCCTTTCAAGCAGCTTTGGGTATCACGCTAGGCTGTATTGTTTGGGGTGTAGTTGTTGCTTGTGGATTAGGTGCGCTTTTAATGACTTCTGATTTGGCATTTAACATGCTGAAATGGATGGGAGCAGCTTACTTAGCTTGGCTTGGTGTAAATTTACTATTGAAACCACGAACTCAACTTGCAGATATAAATGATACGACGAATACTCAAAATTGGTTTGTTAAAGGATTTTTGGGAAACTTACTTAATCCTAAAGTAGGTGTCTTTTACCTCTCCTTTCTTCCTCAATTTATTCCACACACTGCTTCTCCTGTGATTTGGACGATGGGCTTAGTCATGATCCATGTTGTGATTGGGATTATTTGGTCTATCATTTTAATTTCTGCGATGCAATCAATCTCTGCTTACTTAAAACGACCAAAGTTTATTAAGTATATGGATCGTATTACTGGCAGTATTTTTATACTGTTTGCCTTAAAACTAGCATTTAGTAAAAGATAATCAATCCAATAGCGTGTTTATGGAACACACTCGACATAAAGCTAAATAGTTTCTAAAAAATTATTAATTTGCAACGCGACTTCATTGGCACATTTTTCTGCCAACTGATGATCACCACCCTCGACAATATATAAATCAGATTTTTCAATTAAATGATTTAGATACTTACCTACCTCAAAAGGGCTAATTGGATCATGATCACCCCAAATCAATAAGGTTTTGATATCTATCGAGGATATGAATTCCTCGTAATTGATGCTGGCTGTGATAAACCAGTTCGGATATTCTACGTATTCTTGCTGATAAAATTCACGCCAATCTTGAACCTGAAACTGATCTAAATTGACCCCACCCGAGGTTGCAATCAAGATTAAACCTTTTATTAAAGAGGTTTTTTCTAGTGCAGCTTTGATCGCAAAGATTCCACCCATTGACTGTGCAATTAAGATTGAAGGTTGTTGAATCTGCTCAACAACATAATCACTCAAATCATCAAAACTATTTATATCAGGATGTGCAGCCACACCATGGAAACTTGGATAGGCAATCACTTGCTTTGTGTAAGTTTTGGGTAGTTGTGCAATTAAAGGATACCAAAATTGTGTATTACCTGAAGCGCCTGGAAGAAAAACCAAGTTATTCATTATTATCCTTGAGACTTATTATTCTTAGAGATAAACACCCTACTAAGTGCAAGGTGTTTATTTACCACTCAATTTAGCTTTGGAAATATCTTAAATCCAGACGCGCATCATAAACATGTGTTGTTGGACCTGTCATCCACACCACATCGCCCTCGCGCCAAGCTATATGCAATTTCCCACCCGCTAACTGAACTTCAACTTCATTAGCGAGTAAACCTCGGCGCATACCACTTACCGCTGCGGCACAAGCACCTGTACCACAAGCTAAAGTCTCACCTACACCACGTTCAAACACACGTAAGCGAATATGTTTTTCATCAACGATTTGCATAAAACCAGCATTTACTCTTGCTGGAAAACGAGCATGTGATTCAACTTGAGGACCGATTCCTGCAACATCAGCCGTTAATACATCTGGCACGATCGTAACCGCATGAGGATTTCCCATGTTAACGACATCAATGTTGATGCTTTTATTATCAGCAAGACCCAGTTTGTAAAGACCTTCAGTGTCTTCGTGTTCATCCGTTAGGAATGGAATCTCAGCTGGAAGAAACTTCGGAGGACCCATATTGACACGTACCCAACCATTTGCTCCCAATTCAGGCTCTACAATACCTGCTTTTGTTTGCACACGAATCTTGGTTTTAGTCGTCAGTTGGCGCTCATGTACAAATCGAGCGAAACAACGCACACCATTACCACACTGTTCAACTTCAGAACCATCTGCGTTAAAAATACGGTATTTAAAGTCAGCATCTGGAAAATCAGGCGGTTCAACGATAAGTAACTGATCAAAGCCCACGCCAAAATGACGATCAGCTAAACGCTGAATCGTGACTGTATCTAAATAAGCGCGTTGGGTGACAAGGTCAACAACCATAAAATCATTGCCCAAACCATGCATTTTGGTAAATTCTAAATACATCCAATTTACTCCTCAGGCAATAAACGTTCTTTTTCCCAAAGTGATTCGATGGTTTCACGCTCACGTATTAAATAAGCTTGATCACCACTGACCATCACTTCAGCAGCACGACCACGTGTATTATAGTTTGAGCTCATTACAAAACCATAAGCTCCAGCACCCAATACCGCTAAGACATCATTTTCTTGCAGCGCTAAATCACGCTGTTTCCCCAAGAAATCACCTGTTTCACAGATCGCACCGACTAAATCCCATGTTTTTACTTCAACATCTGAATGTGGGGCAACAGATTGAATATCCATCCATGCTTCATATAAAGCAGGACGAATCAAATCGTTCATTGCAGCGTCAATAATTGCAAAATTTCGATGATTCGTTGGTTTCAACAAATCAACCTTTGTTAATAATGCACCTGCATTTGCAGAAATACTACGACCAGGCTCCATATAAACTTTCAAACCTAGTTTTTCTAATACAGGGCGCATCGCATTTGCATATTCAGCAACGGTTGGTGGTGTTTCATCTTTATAGCGCACACCTAAACCACCACCAATATCAATATGTTTGAGGTTGATACCTAACTTTTTCAACTCTTCAATCATTAAAACCACACGATCAAGCGCATCAACGAATGGCTTGGTCTCAGTCAACTGTGATCCAATATGACAGTCGATCCCGACAATTTCTAAGTTTGGTAAAGACGCCGCGTATTGATAAGTTTCATACACTGTATCGCTTGGGATACCGAATTTATTTTCTTTCAAGCCTGTTGAAATATAAGGATGCGTCTTTGCATCAACATCTGGATTGACACGCAATGAAATCGGAGCTTTTTTTCCAAGTTTAGCTGCAACTTTCTGAATACGATCAAGTTCAGCATAAGATTCAACATTGAAACAAGCGATGCCAACATCTAATGCTTTTTCAATGTCTGCTTCTGACTTACCCAAGCCTGAAAAAACGATCTTCGCTGGATTACCACCAGCTGCAAGAACACGGGCAAGCTCTCCACCAGTCACAATATCAAAACCAGCACCTAGTTTTGCCAATACATTAAGAACAGCTAAGTTTGAGTTTGATTTCACCGCAAAACAGATTTGATGATCAATAAAATCAAAAGCACGATCCATATCTAGATAATGTTTTTCCAAAGTTGCTTTGGAATAAACATAGAGTGGCGTGCCGAATTGCTGCGCGAGCTGATCAAGTGAACATTGCTCAGCATGCAATACGCCATTAATGCGAGTGAAACTCATGAAGATGTCCTTATTTACAAACTTAAGGTGAGATGGTTTTGACTACTGTGATGATGATGTTGAGTTTTCAACTTGAGTATCATCATCCTTTTGATCAGATGAGCTTTGAGATTGCGATGCATCGTTTTTGTAAAGCAAATACTTTGCTCTTTTATCATGGTTTGGATCAGACGGTAACTGTAAAGCACCAGATTGACCACACGCTGTTAATACAATACTGCTAAACAATAAACTGATCGAACAAATGACTTTAAGCATCTGAGCACCTAATTTTTACAATTCGGAGCAGTATAGCGTGAACCTCAAATTGGCTAAAGTCCAAACATAAAAAAACGCCAACATAAGCTGACGTTTTCATATATCACGGTTGATCTTATTTTTTCTTTGCAAAGAAATAACCAATGATCAGAATAATGAACCAAATTGGACTGACAATCAGAGATTTTCGAGTATCTTCATCCAATGCCAAAACGCCAATCGTACATAAGAAGAAAATAATCACGATCCAGCATGTCACCACACCAGCTGGCAATTTAAAAATTGACTGCTCATGAAGTTCAGGAGATCGTTTGCGGTAGTTCATATAACTCCACATAATGATGATCCAAACGCAAATAAACAAAATTGTAGATAAGGTCGTTGCCAAAACAAATGCTGTTACTTCATCGTTAGTTCCGCTTTGTAACTTATATACAAACTGAATCAATGCGCCGATGAAAATACAGATCGCTGAGAAAATCAATGCGTTTGCTGGAACAGCGGCTTTAGACAAACCTGCAAATAGTCGAGGTGCTTGTTTATCTGTTGATAAACCAAAAAGCATACGACTCGTTGAGAATACCCCACTGTTCATAGATGACATTACCGAAGATAACACCACCAAATTCATAATAATTGCAGCAGATGCAATACCAGCCTGAGAGAAAATATTCACAAATGGGCTGACTTTAGGATTGATCTGATCCCAAGGCGTGACACTCATGACGACAAAAAGAGCCAAGACATAGAAAATGATAATACGTATTGGGATCGAGTTAATCGCTTTGGGTAAGTTTCGCTGAGGGTCTTGAGTTTCAGCAGCCGTGGTTCCGACAAGCTCTACCCCAACAAATGCAAAAATTGCAATTTGGAATCCTGCAAGGAACCCTTCGAAGCCTTTAGGGAAAAACCCGCCATGCGACCATAAGTTTGAAACGCTGGCTACTGTTCCCGATGTATTGGTAAACCCAGTGAAAATCATCCATAAACCTACAAGGATTAATACAATAATCGCTGTGATTTTCACCATTGCAAACCAGAATTCCATTTCACCAAATAACTTCACGGTAACGAGATTCAGACCCAATACGAATGCTATGGCAATGGTACTAATCAACAAACCACCTAAAGGCGTAAATGACTGTCCACCATTAAAAAATTCGAGGTAATAAATGATCGCGGACAGGTCAGCAATACCAATCGTGACCCAACATAGCCAATACGTCCAGCCAACGAAATAACCTGCCCACGGACCAATCAAGTCAGTTGATAAATCAATAAATGATTTATAGTTTAGGTTTGAAAGCAATAATTCGCCCAATGCACGCATGACAAAGAACACCATCAAACCAATCAACATATAAATAAATAGAATTGATGGGCCAGCTAAACTAATCGTTTTACCTGAACCCATAAACAATCCTGTTCCAATTGCGCCACCAATTGCAATCAGTTGAAGATGTCGATTAGATAGACTACGGTGAAGCCCACTTTGCTCGTTGACCTCACCTAAATTTTGATTCGACATTTTTACAAAAACTCTCCAGTATCTTTCGTTCATTAGCTAATGATCAAATCAAAATGACAATTCGCACCATTTAATGGCATCTTCTTGCACTGTAAATTGTTTTGATGATGTTTTAGCTAACCAATTTTCTGTCTGTACAACTCAACATTTCAAGTTAAATACAAATGGGCCTGATCATACGCACAAGGATGTACCAACTCAATGCACTTTTTTGACTCCATATTTTTCAATAGCTTAAAAATTAGGCAATAAAAAAGCAGCCTCTGAAGGCTGCCTTTATATCTAGATTTTTACTTTAATTTATTATGATATTACTTTTGTTTATTCTTAATACGATCTTCCCAGAACGTAGCATTACGAATACCAAGTTTTACTGGATCAAAAGTAAACTCTTTAACACCCGCTTTTTGCTGCTGTTCATAATCTCTTAATGCTTTAATCGTTGGTTTCCAAATGAAGTAAGTCACAATAATACCAATGATGTTAATCCAAGCCATTAAGCCCACACCGATATCACCAATTCCCCAAATATAGCCCGTCGCACTGATTACGCCATATGAAACAGAAAGAATGATGAAGCATTTGGTGATAAATAATAAAGATGGAGTTTTGGTAATATAACTTAAATAAGTAATGTTGGTTTCAGCGATATAGTAATAGGCAACAATCGTTGTAAATGCGAAGAAGAATACAGCTAACGCAACAAAGATTTGTCCAAAACCACCAAATACCGTGCTCACAGCCATTTGTGTAAATGCTGGCGAACCAATTTCAGCTGTAGCAGCAACGTTTTGTACAATAAATTGACCAGCTTCTAATGTACCTTGAACGTTATACATGCCCGTGATCAAAATCATAAACGCAGTTGCTGAACACACGAATAAAGTATCTACATAAATCGAGAATGCTTGTACTAAACCTTGTTGCGCAGGATGCTGTACCTCAGCTGCGGCAGCGGCATGTGGTCCTGTACCCTGTCCTGCTTCATTCGAATAAACACCACGTTTTACCCCCCAACCAATTGCAGCACCCAGACCTGCCATAGGAGAAAAGGCGTCAGCAAAAATTAAGGAAATCACACCAGGTAACTTATCAATGTTGATGAAGACAATAATTAAAGCCATCAAAATATAGCCAGCCGCCATAAATGGCACCACGAATTCAGCAAATTTTGCAATTCGTTTAATACCACCAAAGATAATGACCGCAAGTAATGCCACAATCACAACTAAAGCTAAAAGCTTATAAGTACCGACGTTTCCAAATACAATCGCACCTTCACCAGTAATTTGAGTGAATGCGTTACCAACCGCATTTGCTTGAATACCTGGTAAGAATAAACCACATGAAATAATTGCTGCGATTGCAAATAGAATCCCTAACCAACGTTGACCTAGACCACGGTCAAAATAGAATGCAGGTCCACCACGATATTGACCTTGATATTCAACTTTATAGATTTGACCCAAGGTTGATTCAACATATGCGGTACTTGCTCCTAGAAAGGCAACGACCCACATCCAGAAGACTGCACCTGGTCCACCAAAACCAATTGCGGCAGCAACGCCTGCAATATTACCTACACCAACACGACCTGACAGTGAAACAGCGAGTGCTTGAAACGAAGAAATACCTTGTGCTGATGAGCCTCCTTTAATGAGGAGCCTTATCATATCTTTGATCTGACGAACTTGAACAAACCTTGTTAGGACGGAGAAAAATAAACCTGCACCTAAACATAAATAGATCAGAGCTTTGCTCCAAATAATACTATTTATCCAATCAACAATTTCTGCTGCACTCATGAACACCAACCTTTTGTATAATTTAAAAATATATCAATTGATACATTTTCATTTGTCTGAGCATCAGCAATATTTATGCCATTCAATATAATTCTTATGACAACAAATGAGCAAATGCTCAAAGACCTTCCGTGGAAAAAGTGAATTTAAAGAATTTTTCGACTCAAAAACCTACTATATCTTACTTGTAAAAGTCTTATATCGTGTTATTTTTCTGAGCACTTCCCTTTAACCAGTCAATTACGAAAACACCGTTTACTCTTAATTCCTTATCAAGAAAATGAACGATATTGATCTTTTCCGTAATTACTCTACTTTTTAACTAATTTATCGCAAATTTTCAATTTTATATATGGCAAAAATTAAAACTGTCTATCGATGTGAACAATGTGGCGCCGATCATCCAAAATGGGCAGGACAATGCTCTGAATGTGGAGAATGGAATAGCCTCATAGAAGTTCGCATAGAGCCAATCGTATCCCACAGAGCGCAATCAAAGATGGGAGGCGGTTATGCAGGTCAAGCAGCGAGCATCACAACTCTAAATAAAATTTCCGTTTCACATGAAACTCGTCTACCTACTGGGATTGGCGAATTTGATCGCGTACTCGGTGGCGGTTTAGTGACTGGATCAGTCGTTTTAATCGGTGGTGACCCTGGTATCGGAAAATCTACCATCTTATTGCAAACAGCTACTCATATGGCAGCAGCTAAAAGTTCCGCGCTTTATGTCACAGGTGAAGAATCATTATCACAAGTCGCTTTACGTGCGCAGCGATTAGATTTACCTACTGACCAACTCAAAGTAATGGCTGAAACCTGTGTGGAAAGAATCTGTGAAGTATTGGCTCAAGAAAGACCAGCCGTTGCGATTTTAGACTCGATTCAGACCTTATATACAGAAACCTTACAATCTGCACCAGGTGGTGTCTCACAAATCCGTGAATCAGCCGCCCTGCTCACACGTTTTGCAAAAAATAGCGGAACAGCGTTATTTATCGTGGGGCATGTAACTAAAGAAGGTGCTTTAGCTGGACCACGTGTGCTTGAACATATGGTAGATTGCGTACTGTATTTCGAAGGTCAGTCGGATTCTCGATATCGTATGATTCGTGCCGTGAAAAACCGTTTTGGAGCAGTCAACGAGCTAGGTGTCTTTGGCATGACCGATAAAGGGCTACGAGAAGTCGCCAATCCCTCCGCTATTTTCCTCAGTCGTTATGATGAAGCCATTCCGGGTTCAATTGTGATGATTAGCCGTGAAGGCACTCGCCCATTACTCGTCGAAGTTCAAGCTCTTGTTGATGATGCACATGCTCAACCTCGGCGTGTTGCATTAGGACTTGAACAAAATCGTCTGAACATGCTACTTGCGGTAATGCATCGACATGGTGGTGTTCAAACCGCGGGACAAG
This sequence comes from Acinetobacter sp. SK-43, assembly GCF_015351505.1. NCBI lineage: Bacteria > Pseudomonadati > Pseudomonadota > Gammaproteobacteria > Moraxellales > Moraxellaceae > Acinetobacter > Acinetobacter sp. SK-43. The sequence continues at coordinate 24,284 of NZ_JADKPY010000033.1, read as the reverse complement.
ATGTTTATGTCAATGTCGTAGGTGGATTAAAGATCACGGAAACTGGTTCAGATCTAGCGGTATTACTCGCCTGCGCTTCAAGTTTGCGTGGTAAAGCATTACCACAACAACTAGCTGTTTTTGGTGAAGTTGGTTTATCGGGAGAAATACGCCCTGTTCCGAATGGTCAGGAACGCTTAAAAGAAGCGGCAAAACATGGTTTTAAATATGTGATTTTACCAAGAGCAAATGCGCCACAAAAAAGTATTGATGGTGTTCAAATCATTGCTGTAGCTCGTTTACATGAAGCATTGACTGAAGCAATGCAGCTTAGTGATGAACTGACATAAAAAAACATACTTTTTTAGTTGAAATTATCAACGAATACCTTCATAAATACACTTACATATTGGAATTAAATAGGAATTTTCGATGCAAGTACACCAGCGTGGCTTGATGGCAGCTTTATTGATGGCAACTTTGGTCGCAGCACCAATTGCAGAAGCTAAACGTGCGGGCGGTGGCAAAAGTCATGGTATGTCTCGTTCAACAACGACGACTCAATCTCAGCCAACTACTACTCAATCGTACCAACAACCTACAACTAAAACTACGACGACTCAAAAATCAGGTCCAGGCGTAGGTTCTATGGTTGCTGCTGGTGTAGCAGGTGCTGCTGTAGGTGCAGTTGCTGCAAATGCATTGGCAGATGACAACAATCCTACTTCTGCTGAGCAGCAAGCTGCGCAAGAAGAGGAAAAAGGTGGTATTCCAGGTTGGTTATGGGTACTCCTAGCTGCTGCAGTTGCATTCTTTGTATTCCGTAAATTCGGTGCAAAAAAAAAATTAGCCACAGCTAATCCATATGCTCCAAATAATAACGGTCAAAACAACTTTGGCCGTCCTGTAAGCCCACAACCAACTATGCGTCAAACGGCTGGTGACAACACCAATATTTTTGGTCAATCAGTTGGTGGTGGCGTTGCGACTCAGGCACCGTTTGGTGGTGCATCAATGAGCAGTGGCAACCAATTACCTGATGGGACTGAACCTGCTGCTTTCCTTCGTATTGCACGCCAACGCTTCAATCACATTCAATCAGTAAATAGCGCAAGCAATATCGAAGAAATTCGTCGTTACTTGACTCCTGAGCTTTATAACTCAATGTATAGCGACATCATGGCTAACCAAGACCAAGATGTGGCTGAGTTTAGCAATCTTAATGCGATGGTTGCTGAAAGCACAACTGAAAATGGACAATATGTGGTTAGCGTTCGTTTCACCGGTACGGTAAGTGAAGATTTAAATAGCTTGCCACAACCATTTACTGAAATTTGGCACTTTGTTAAACCTGTTGGCTCGCAACAAGATTGGGTTGTGGCAGGAATCCAACAAGCATAATTGCTAATATCATTTAAAAAAGGAGCTATTCAATAGCTCCTTTTTTTATTGGTGCAATTTTATGAGAAATAAAAAAAGCCACTCTCGATTTCTGAGAATGGCGGAGTGTAAACGAAATTTAAGTAAAACGTTGTTTACAATAAGGATAACCAAACATATAGGCATCTTCATAATAATTAATATTTATCAGGAAACATATTCCACATTTGGGGAATAGCCTTCACTTTCATAATTTTTTTGATGCACATGCTGTTGATTTAAATTTTATGGATAGTTTAGTGCAAAGCTAAAAATGACTAGGGTGTGTTGACACTTTTAGCTTAAAAAAATAGCGAAGTAGTAAAATCAAATCGCCAAACCCAATTTTACTATTCGCTATGCCTCGTACCATGCTGACAGATCAACACTGGCAAAAGTTGAAAACTATTTTGCGTAATTTATCTATTCATCACAACTCAAATTTACGTAATTTTATTGAAGCTATTCTCTATAGAATTAGAACAGGTTGTCCGTGGCGAGATATTCCTTCCTATTTCGGTCAATCAAACTCTATTTTCAAACGTTTTAATCGTTGGTCAAGCAGCGGTAAGTTGCTTAGATTATTCAAATTATTAGCATCATGCCCCGATATGGAGTGGATTTTTATTGATGCCTCTCACGTACGTGCTCATCAACATTCTGCCGGTATAGCGAATCAATCCATTTCTAAAAGTGTAGGAGGAAACTCCTCAAAAATACATTTGATTGTTGATTCACATGGCAATCCTATTGATTTCATGATTACCGATGGCACTACACATGACATCAAAGTTGCACCTGATTTAATAGCAACATTAGATTTAAAAGAGACAGAAGTGGTATGCGCAGATAAAGGCTATGATTCAGAACCACTGCGTGAGCAGATCAGAAAAACAGGAACAAAAGCGAATATACCAAAGAAAATAAATAGCCAATCGAACAATGATCATATGGACTGGTATTTATATAAAATCAGGCATTTAGTTGAAAATATGTTTTGTAGATTAAAACAATTTAGAGGGATAGCTACTCGATATGACAAGCTCAAAAGAAATTATCAAAGTGCTGTTGCCTTAGCCTGTATATTTTTATGGCTACCTTTATAGGTTTAATTATGGACAGTAAATGTCAACAGACCCTAGTTACAACGTAAAAAAAAAGAGCTGAAATCAATGTTTAAAACAATCTATTGGTTCAGGTGACTAAGCCTTTGCTTAGCAACAGATATACTAATAGTGCAATCAGCTCAAAGATTCATGCAATAAAAAAGCCTTGCCGAAGCAAAGCTTTTATTTCTGTTCTAAATATTCTAACTATACTTAAGACACAAACTGTAGGAATACCCAGTACAAACCACCTGACAAACAGATCGTTGCAGGTAAGGTAAATACCCAAGCTGAAAGTATGGTACGAACTGTTGCAAAATTCAAACCTGATTTATTTGCCACCATCGTACCTGCAACCGCACTGTTTAAAACGTGTGTTGTTGATACAGGCATACCTAAACCATCAGCAGCAGCAATCGTACTCATCGCAACTAATTCCGCTGACATACCTTGACCATAAGTCATGTGGTTTTTACCGATACGCTCACCCACTGTGATCACGATACGTTTCCAACCCACCATCGTACCTAAACCAAGAGCAAGCGCAACTGCGACCTTCACCCAGTTTGGAATGTATTGTAAGAACGAATCTAAGTTACTACGATATTCTTTTACCAATTTTTCTTGGTCTTTATTCATTTCAGGTAAAGCATTTGCTTTATCTAAACGTTTAAATGTCGTTGTACTTAAATACATGTCATTACGAATTTCACTCACAGCAGCTTCAGGAATATCCTTTAAGTTGCCATAAGTCGCTACACGATCACCCAAATGAGAGGTCATGCTAGCAAGAGCAGGAACAACTTCTGGGGTTTGCTCTTTGGTTTGAATAAATTTCGTCAGAACTTCGCGAGCTTTTTCATCAGATAATTCATTCTGATTGACATTCAACACGGTCGCTGTTTGAGCCGAAAGCTGTTCGAATGATTGTAGATGTTGAGCATCTAAGTTTTTATTCAATGAATAAGCCAAAGGAACTAAACCAATCAAAATCAACATGATTAAGCCCATGCCTTTTTGACCATCATTTGAACCGTGCGCAAAACTTACACCCGTACAGGTAAAGATTAAAATCGCACGAATAAGTGGTGGTGGTGGTTTGTTACCAACAGGAGGTTGGAACAATTCCAATTGGCGCTTAAAGATTGTTTTAACCAGTAAGAATACAATTGCTGCAAATGCAAAACCGATCAAAGGTGAAAATAACAATGCCTTTCCGACTTTGATGACTTGATCCATATCAATGCCACTGGTTGCGCCAGTTGATGCATTTAACAAGTGATTCATGATCCCAACACCCAAGATCGAACCGATCAAAGTATGAGAACTTGATGCAGGAATACCTAAGAACCAAGTTCCTAAGTTCCACAGAATCGCTGCAATCAACAGTGCAAAAACCATAGCAAAGCCAGCACCACTGCCAACATTCATGATCATTTCAACTGGAAGTAATGCAATAATTCCGTAAGCAACTGCTCCACTTGCCACCATAACTCCAAGAAAGTTACAGAAGCCAGCCCACATCACTGCAACAGGTGCAGGTAAGGCATTGGTGTAAATTACGGTTGCTACAGCATTCGCTGTATCGTGAAAACCATTTACAAACTCAAAACCTAAGGCAATGAATAATGCCGTAGACAAAAGAATAACTGAATATAAACTCAAAGGTGGTACATGCGCTAAATCAGCACTCACCTGAAATCCAATATATATAAGTGTTGAAACAATGATCGTCAAAAACACCGGCATAAAGAATTTCGGTGTAGGTACATGTACATTCGTCGATTTTGCCGAAGAGTTGGCAAGCGGTGAATCCGAAACAGGAGGAATATTAGAATTCATGTAGACGGTTAGAGGATAAAAAAATCCCCTGTATTGTTTAATTAAATTATGACAATTATATGACAAAGAGATGTCATATAAAGCTGATATTTCATCATTTCAGCTCATTTTGTGATGTTTTTTGTTCTAATCTTTAGTCTATTAAATTAAATATCCCTTTAAATACAATATGATATAAAAACAAAAAGTCTTAAAAACTGTTTGTCTGATTTTGCAACAAATGCTACAAAATATGATATCAATTTGTCATATTTCAGTTCATTCGCTGGTTTTTGGAGCATTATTCCTCATAATTATTACAAATTAATGAAGTTTTTGTGACACATCAAAATTGAACTCAAGAATCAGCGCTCTGTGTTGTTGAAAATACGCGCTTTCTGTTCGCTTCTGTTACAATGCCTCAGCTTTTTATATTTGCCATATACTGGGGTTCCTTATGTCCACGCTTGCCACCCTAAAATCTCTTCTCGCCCAACGCATCTTGATTATTGATGGTGCAATGGGAACCATGATTCAACGCCATAAATTAGAAGAAGAAGATTATCGTGGTGAACGTTTCGCAGATTGGGCTTCTGATCTCAAAGGTAATAATGACCTTTTAGTACTGACTCAACCGCAGATTATTCAGGGTATCCATGAAGCTTATTTGGATGCTGGTGCAGACATTATTGAAACCAACAGCTTCAATGGTACACGTGTTTCAATGTCAGATTATCACATGGAAGATCTTGTACCTGAGATCAACCGTGAAGCAGCACGTCTCGCGAGAGCGGCGTGTGATAAATACTCTACCCCAGATAAACCACGATTCGTGGCAGGTGTGCTCGGCCCGACATCACGTACATGTTCGATCTCACCGAACGTCAATGATCCAGCATTCCGTAATATTACTTTCGATGAACTCAAAGAAAATTATATCGAAGCAACACACGCCTTAATTGAAGGTGGTGCTGACATTCTATTAATCGAAACAGTTTTCGATACATTGAACTGTAAAGCGGCAATCTTTGCGGTTAAGGAAGTGTTTAAGCAAATCGGTTATGAACTTCCGTTAATGATTTCAGGTACGATCACAGATGCCTCAGGTCGTACATTGACAGGTCAAACTGCTGAAGCATTCTGGAACTCAGTGCGTCATGGTGATTTGCTGTCAATTGGTTTTAACTGTGCGCTCGGTGCAGACGCGATGCGTCCACACGTTAAAACCATTGCTGATGTAGCTGATACCTTTGTTTCTGCCCATCCAAACGCAGGTTTACCAAATGCCTTTGGTGAATATGACGAAACGCCTGAACAAACAGCAGCGTTCATCAAAGAATTTGCTGAAAGTGGTTTAATCAATATTACAGGTGGTTGCTGTGGTACCACACCAGATCATATCCGTGCGATCTATAACGCAGTTAAAGATATCAAGCCACGTCAAATTCCTGAAACCAAACCAGCCTGCCGTTTAAGTGGTTTAGAACCATTTAACATTTATGATGATTCTCTATTCGTCAATGTCGGTGAACGTACCAACGTCACAGGTTCAAAAAAATTCCTTCGTCTCATCCGTGAAGAAAACTTTGCAGAAGCTCTAGAAGTCGCTCAGCAACAGGTTGAAGCTGGTGCACAGATCATTGATATCAACATGGATGAAGGGATGCTCGATTCGCAAGGTGCGATGGTGCATTTCCTGAACCTTGTCGCTTCAGAACCTGATATTTCTCGTGTGCCAATCATGATTGACTCATCGAAATGGGAAATCATTGAAGCAGGTCTAAAATGTGTTCAAGGTAAACCCGTTGTAAACTCGATTTCCTTAAAAGAAGGTTATGACGAGTTTGTCGAAAAAGCTCGCCTTTGCCGTCAGTACGGTGCAGCAGTTATTGTCATGGCTTTTGACGAAGTTGGTCAGGCAGATACCGCTGAACGTAAGCGTGAAATTTGTAAACGCTCTTATGACATTTTAGTCAATGAAGTTGGCTATCCAGCTGAAGATATTATTTTCGATCCAAACGTGTTTGCAGTGGCAACAGGGATCGAAGAACACAATAACTATGCCGTAGACTTTATTGAAGCGACTGGTTGGATCAAACAAAACTTACCACATGCCATGATTTCAGGTGGTGTTTCTAACGTTTCGTTCTCATTCCGTGGTAATGAACCTGTACGCGAAGCGATTCACTCAGTATTCCTCTATCATGCCATCAAACAAGGCATGACTATGGGTATCGTAAACGCTGGTCAGATGGCGATTTATGACGATATCAATAAAGAGCTGAAAGATGCTGTTGAGGATGTTGTACTTAACCAAAATCAAGGTGAGACAGGTCAAGCAGCAACTGAAAAACTCCTAGAAGTTGCTGAAAAATATCGTGGTCAAGCGGGTGCTACCAAAGAAGCTGAAAATCTTGAATGGCGTAATGAGTCTGTCGAAAAACGTCTTGAATACGCTTTAGTTAAAGGTATTACCACGTATATCGATCAAGATACTGAAGAGGCACGTTTAAAATCAAAACGTCCGCTTGATGTGATCGAAGGCCCATTAATGGACGGCATGAACGTGGTCGGTGACCTGTTTGGTTCAGGAAAAATGTTCCTTCCTCAAGTCGTTAAATCTGCACGCGTCATGAAACAAGCTGTAGCATGGCTCAACCCATACATTGAAGCTGAGAAGTCAGAAGGACAATCTAAAGGTAAAGTCCTGATGGCAACGGTTAAAGGTGACGTACACGATATTGGTAAAAATATTGTGGGTGTTGTCTTGGGTTGTAATGGTTATGACATCGTTGACCTCGGCGTAATGGTACCTGCAGAAAAAATTCTGCAAACGGCAATAGATGAGAAATGTGACATCATTGGTTTGTCAGGTTTGATCACCCCTTCTTTGGATGAAATGGTCTTTGTTGCGAAAGAAATGCAACGTAAAGGTTTTAATATTCCTTTATTGATCGGCGGTGCAACCACATCAAAAGCACATACCGCAGTTAAAATTGATCCTCAATATTCAAATGATGCTGTAATTTACGTCGCGGATGCTTCACGTGCAGTGGGTGTCGCAACCACCCTACTTTCTCCTGAAATGCGCGGTAACTTTATTGCAGAGCATCGTGCTGAATATGCCAAGATTCGTGAACGCTTAGCAAATAAGCAACCGAAAGCTGCAAAATTGAGTTATGCAGAATCAGTCGAAAACGGTTTTAAAATTGATAATAACTATGTACCACCAAAACCAAATGCTTTGGGTACACAAGTTATTAAGAATTATCCGCTTGAAACCTTAGTTGAATATTTTGACTGGACACCATTCTTTATCTCTTGGAGTTTGGCGGGTAAATTCCCGAAAATCTTAGAAGATGAAGTGGTCGGTGAAGCAGCGACTGATCTTTATAATCAAGCGCAAGCGATGCTGAAAGACATCATTGAAAATAAACGTTTCGATGCCCGTGCTGTATTTGGCTTATACCCTGCTCAGCGTACTGGTGCAGATACCGTCAGCGTATTTGATGAATCAGGTCAAAATCGCACTCATACCTTTGAGCACGTACGTCAGCAATCAGACAAAGTGACAGGTAAACCAAACTTGTCTTTGGCGGATTATATTAAGCCTTCTGAACAACCTGAAGATTATCTCGGTGGTTTTACGGTGTCGATCTTTGGTGCAGAAGAATTGGCAAATGAATATAAAGCCAAAGGTGATGACTATTCAGCGATTCTGATTCAGTCTTTAGCGGATCGTTTTGCAGAAGCTTTCGCTGAACATTTACATGAACGTATCCGTAAAGAGTTCTGGGGCTATAAAGCAGATGAAACGTTGAGTAATGAAGAACTGATCAAAGAAAAATATGTCGGTATTCGTCCTGCTCCAGGTTACCCTGCTTGTCCTGAACACTCTGAAAAAGCAGTATTATTTGATTGGTTAGGTTCAGAAGCGAAGATTGGTACGAAGTTGACTGAACACTTTGCCATGATGCCGCCTTCATCAGTAAGTGGTTTCTATTATTCACATCCTCAAAGTGAATACTTTAACGTTGGCAAAATCTCTCAAGATCAGCTTGAAGATTATGCAAAGCGTAAAGGTTGGACTCTCGATGAAGCGAAACGCTGGTTAGCGCCGAATTTAGATGATTCAATTGTTTAAATAATCTCCCCTAACCCCTCTTTTAAAAGAGGGGGATGTCATTTGATTCAATTAGTTTCGTGACTGCTCCTCCCTTTTCAAAGGGAGGTTGGGAGGGATTAAATCCAGTAAGTTGATTTTTTCATTCTTGGATGAGAGATATATTCAATCTCAGTTGTAATTGCTATTGATTTAACTTGTGAAATACTTAAACCAGACCTTGATTCCTTATTCCATGAAAAATAAATGTTATTATTTCCTGCTGAAAAAGAACTATCAATTCCTTCATCTGTAACCTCTGGAAATAAGATGATATTATCTGCTGTAGGTAATTGAACTGATTTCAAAAATATCCCCTGAATCTGATCTCCAAATTTCACTCTCAAGTATTCAAAAAAGTATTGGCTTATCAAATAATCAAATTTTCCACTCTCAAGTTTTGGCTTAGATACACTTGCTATGAGTTTTTTGAAAAATACATAAACATCTAGTTTTTCTAAATAGTTTTCATCTAAATGATGAGGATACAAACCCTCTGCTAATTTATTTAGATTTAATAATTTCAGTTCTATTCTATTAGAAAATTGTGCAATACCTACATATTGTCCAACTAAAGCTCTAATTTCAGCGACACATGCCATTTTCTCTGTAGATAAATATAGAGCAGATATCCCAAAAGGTGTCATTCGTTGATCACTAGCTAAGAATGAAGGTACTAACCCAAATTTATCCCTAATATTTTTTGCTATTATTTCATTTTCTGTTTCCACTTCTATTGTTAAATTATCCTTATTAACTTCTTTCATTAGATCTTTAAGGCTATCAAAACTTCTACCACGATATAAAATAGTATTTACTGGGATAATATTCAAAAGTGATTGATTGATATTTCGGTTATCTAGCAAGTATTCAAATGTATGATCTAAAAAATCCTTTAGTTTGGTATTAAAAAATCTAAATTCATGTTTAAAGCTTTTTTGAATGCGTTCCCACTCAAATTCTTTATTACACCCCTCATATTCTTCTAAGGAGTCGTCATACATTACCAATAACTCATTACCAAACTGCTTATAACCATCCTCAGCTAATTTTTCTGTTAGTTCTTCATCTAGCTCAAGCCATTCAATAAGATTATAAAAATCACTTACTCCATCTTCCTGATTTCCTTCATAAAACCAGCCAGATCTATAAGGTAGATCACTTAAAAATTTATAGTTAGTAGATATCACATCGAATAATTTATTTTTAAAAATTTCATAATCTAAATGTTGAGTTTCACTCTGGCATTCTTCACAAAAGCTAAGCTCAAAATCATTTTTTCTATATTTATAAGGTGGTAATTTCTTTTCAATACACATTTTACAAATCAACATTTAAATAACCACCTTTAATTTCCTTAACATAGTGAATTCAATATATTACAAATAATTATATCGACCTATTTTTTCAATAAATCCTCCCCAACCCTCCTTTAAAAAGGAGGGAGTAGCACGAATCCGCGGTATTCATCCAATTCACACTAAAGTCCCCTTTTATCAAAGGGAGATTCTAATCTTTGCTCAGCAATACAATAAACCTGCTCTACTACTGCATCTATTTCGGTCAAAATCAGATGATTACTAAACCTTAATGTCACAAGTTCAAGCTCGTTTAAAGCACGGTCTCGACTTCTGTCTGCTTCCAACCCATCTTGGGTATAGTGTTGTCCACCATCACATTCAATAACTAAATTCACTGCTGGACAATAAAAATCCACAATATAATTTAATAAAGGTTTCTGTCGATAGAACTGTAATCCTAAAATCTGTTTACGGCGCAATCTTGACCATAGCAATTGTTCTGCATCAGTCATGTTGCTTCGTAAATCTCGTGATGGAAGTTTTAAGTTTTTATTGTAAGGCTTCATTATTAATTTAACTTCTAAGCACTCAAACGCTCTACAAACAACACACCATCTAAATGATCAACTTCATGTTGAACAATACGTGCAGGAAAACCATCAAATGTTGTTTCAATCACCTCACCTTGTAAAGTGTGATAACGGACTTTGATACTCTGTGCTCGTTGCACTTGCCCACGCTCATCAGGAACACTTAAACATCCCTCTTCCCCCAAACAAGTCGCTTGAGAAAACTCCAAAATCTCAGGATTAACCATCACCACAGCATCCATTTCAGGCGCATCGGGATAACGAGGATTGGGACGAGATGCCACGATAATTATACGCTTGGAGATATAAACCTGTGGTGCAGCAATTCCAACACCATTACGCTCCAACATCGTTGCATGCATCGCAGAAGCCAGTTGCAACAACCATTCACTATTAAACTCTGCATCTGAGACTAAAGCTGCTTTAATTTTTAAAATCTCTTCACCGCGTTGCGCTACTGGCAAAATTACACTCATCACAGAACCTTATAATTTTTAAATCGAACTTAGATTGATACTATTGGATAATGAATTTGGCTTCTATCATTTTCATTTAAGAATCTTGTCATAATATTTTCTAATAAAAAAGCATAGGGAATTGGCATGAATGCACTACCACTTTATTTGAGTATTCTTTTTAGTTCGATTGGCTTAGGCTATTTTATATATGGTAAGAGGCAGAAAATGACTGTGCCTCTGATCTGTGGCTTATTGCTTATGCTATTTACTTATTTTATTGAGAGTACAACTATGATCAGTATGATTGGGCTAATACTTTCCATAGTTCCTTATTTTCTGCGCTTCTAGACAATAAAAAAACTCCCCTTCATCAAACCTTTCTTCTTTAGATCAGTCGATTCAGGGGAGTTTTATTTTCAGCTTAAATTAAAGTTGTTTCTTTAATTCATCTTCTACGATTTCAATTTCAAGTTTGCTAAATTTACGAATTTCGCCTTCAGCGTGCTTTTCAAGCATACCGCCAATCAAAGGTACTTTTACTTTCACATTCCAAGTCAATGAAATATCTACTTTTTCACTATTACCTGTAACTTTACGTTCAGCTTTTGCCTCTAAAGGAAGGTTTGCGCCAAGTTCTACAGTCGAAGTTAGATTTTTAAGATTAGTGATATCTGAACGTTTTAAGCGGAATGCATTTTTTAATAATTTTTTAGCAACATCTGGAATGCTGACGTCAAGATTATATTCACGACGCAAAGTATAAATATCACCATTTACATTTGATTCAAGAATTTCGAGGTTATCGCCAGGGATACGTTTACACACCGCTTCATGCAATGAGGTTTGAGCAACTAATCGTGTAAAATCTTCAATTGAAACACCGTGAATTGTTTCATTAACCGTAAATTGATGCGCCATTTTAAAATTTCCGTTTCGTTTTATTTGGGATTTCATCTCTACTCGGAAGTATAACATTGAGATAAAAATCGCAAAGGCTGTTCACTCTAAAATAGATGACTGCTCGGATTAATTATTTTTATTGTAGTCATGTCGCATGCCAAGTTTTACAGTGACCTTTTCAGTTCGACTGATATATAGATAGTGTCGCCCATACTCTATGATAGCGTAAAATTGCTCTGCCCCATCATCTAAGCCCGTCGCAGACCACGTCGTACCTTGCGGAAACTCATCCAACCATTCTGCTTTATAAAAATCGGAAACAGAATCAAATCCCAGATATTGATCAGGGTCAGCCATGATTTTCGCAGCAACCTGATCAAACTTCTGCTGTTTAAATGCTTCTAAATTGAGTAACACTGAGATTCCTTTAGGTTAAAGTTTGATTAATAAAAAGAAGCAAACAGTCATGTGAGTTTTAAAGTAAATTACAAAAATACCGATATTTTGTTATATCTCTATTTTGCTGTAGAATTTACTGTATTGGAGCAATATTTTCAGTTTTATCATACATTTTTGATCATGATCTAATTTGCTAGACGACGTTCAATATGCTATCAACATAATATAACTTTATCTTTTTACAACGATAAACAATAAGGAGCAAATATGTCTTATCAAAATATTTTAGTTGCAGTTGATGACTCTCCAATTTCTTATGCAGCCGTTGAGCATGCACTGTCTTTAGCTAAATTATCTGGGGCAAAGGTCACGGTATTGAGTGTTGTTGCGGTTGATCCATATGTGGGCGTGGATTTCTATCAAGTTGCACCCGCAATTACAGAGCATTTTATGCAAGCAGAGGCGCATGCTAAAACACAGTTGCAAGATATCGCTCAGTCATTTACCCGTGATGGAATTCAAGTAACCACCAAAATACATCATGGTCCTGCAAGCGAAGGGATTATCTTTGTCGCAGAGGAAGTCGGCGCTGACTTAATTATTATGGGTTCTCATGGTCGTACTGGCGTTAAACGTTTATTACTCGGTAGCGTAGCACGTGCTGTATTGACCGAATCACATATCCCTGTGTTGATCGTCAAACAGTAATAAACAAAGCTTCGAAAAAAAACCTTGTGATTTTGCACAAGGTTTTTTCATTTTTTAAATTTATTAATTAACTTGCAGCTTGATAAAACGGTGCATCACCATTAATGGTGGCGCGGTGCATAATTCGATGCGCATCACCATAATCAAATAAAGCCTTATGCTGTGTGCAACGATTATCCCAAATCGCCACATCGCCTTCTTGCCATTGCCAACGTAAATGAAACTGCTCATGAGTCGCGTGGGCGAATAGATATTGCAATAACTCAGCACTTTCTGATTCATCTAGCTCATTAATACGTGTGGTGAAACCTTCGCTCACAAACAAAATCGGCTGTCCTGTCACAGGATGGGTTCTCACCACAGGATGAACAACGGGTGGATTACGTTTGAAGGTTTCCTCCAATTTCTTACGCTCAACATCATTATGCGCAAAACGTTCAATCGGGAAAGACTGACGAATATCGTGTGTGGCCGTTAAACCTTTTAACTTTTGTTGCAAGCTTTGATCCAATGCAGCAAATGCGGCTACCCCACTCGAGCACAATGTATCACCACCTACAGGTGGAATCTTGATGGCTTGCAAGACACACCCTAATGGCGGATTTTGACTGAAAGTCACATCAGTATGCCAAAGCTCGTTGTCACGTAAATCTTGCTTCCAACTGTCTAGAACAATAATTTCAGGCACATTTTCTACTGTCGGGAAAATAGGATGAATATGTAAAGAGCCAAAGCCACGTGCAAGTTCAGCTTGAGCCTGAGGTGCAAGCTGCTGATTGCGGAAGAAAATTACATGATGATCCAGCAAAGCCTGTTGAATTTGTTGTGTGGTATTTTCATCAACCGTATTTAAATCAACATCGTGAATAATTGCACCAATGGTTGGTTTAATAACTTCAATATTTAACGTCATCTTCTACTACTCACACTTATAACTGTTGACCATACCAAGGAGAGAGTTGCTTCTGTAACCAACTCAAAACTCACTGCAACGATCGCAATAACAATAATGCCGAGAACCACAGTATCGGTAATCAAGAATTGAGCTGCTGACTGCACCATAAAACCAATACCACGATCTGCTGCAACTAATTCCGAAGCCACTAGAGTCGACCAGCCCACACCTAAACCAATACGAATACCCGTTAAGATATGCGGTAAGGCCGTCGGCAGAATCACATGCCAAAACACTTGCGATTGGCTTGCGCCTAAAGATAAGGCTGCACGCTCACGATTGAGCTGATGACTGATTACGCCATGAGTGCTACTGATAATAACTGGTGCAAGGATGGAAAAGAAAATCAAAAGCACTTTAGTGGTTTCACCAATCCCAAACCAAATCACCAATAATGGCAAATAGGCTAGAGGTGGTATCGGACGTAACAGCTCAACCAAAGGATCAAGTACCGCGCGCACCCATTTGTTCAAACCCATCCATAAACCTAAAGGCACACCAATTGCAATTGCAGCAACTAAAGCCAATAAGACACGAGAAATACTGGCGGCTAAATGTTGCCATAAAGTCGCTTTCATAAAGCCTTGTTGACTGACTTCGAGAAACTTCTGCCATACCGCTTGTGGGCTTGGCAAAAACAAACTTGGAACAATTTTTAAAGCAGTGATCAAATACCAGATCACCAGCACACTGATAACGCTCGATAAACTCAGCACCAAACTACGATGACGCGCGAGAAAATCACCTACAGCATTTTGTCTTGAAGCTGATTTTTTCGGGTCAATTTGTGCAAACTCTGCTGTGTTACTTAGCTCAAAGGCTGTATTTTTTGCTTGTCCCGTCATACAGTCACCTCATACCCTGCTTGTTTCTGTACACGTAGGCGTTCAAACAATTGCTCACGTAATTGAATAAATTTTGGATCGGATTTAATTGTACGAATCGATTCGCCTTGCTTATAACGCTCTGCAAAATCTAGTTTTAAAGTTTCAACGATCTTTCCTGGACGAGCTGTCATCAATACCAGTTGATTGCTGAGTAATAACGCTTCTTCAATGTCATGGGTGATGAGGAAAAAAGATTTATTTTGTTGAATCCATAAATCCAACACCAACTGCTGCATGGTTTCACGGGTAAATGCATCCAGCGCAGCAAAAGGTTCATCTAATAAAATAAAGGCTGCATGGCTGATCAAGGCACGTGCAATACCAACGCGCTGTTTCATACCACCTGACAGTTCCCAAATATTGGCTTGTGCAACATGGCTCAAACCTACTATCTTCAGGATGGATTCAACTTGCTGATGAATATGTTGTTCTTTTAAACCCTTAAGTTGTAAAGCAAAACCAATATTTTCAGAGACATTTAACCATGGTAATAGCGCATGATCTTGGAACACCACTGCACGGCGAGCATCAGGTGTCGTTAATACTTCATCATCAAGTTTGATCTGTCCTGAACTTGGTTTTTGAAAACCAGCCAAAATATTCAGTAATGTGATTTTTCCACAACCAGACTCACCCAAAATTACCGTCAAAGTGCCCTCTTCAATTTTGAGATTAATATCTTGCAATACAGGCACGGTCTGGTTTGGAAAAGTTAAATGAAGATGCTCAGCAGCTAATACGCTCATTTCGATCTCCTATGGTTGTAAGAATTGAGTGGTGACATTGGCTTGATAGTCAGGTTTTACTTGATCCACCTTGCCTTGGCTTTTTAAGAAAGTGGCTGTATCGAAAATGTTCTCTGCAAATTCACCCGATAAAGTGGCTTGTTGCTGCTGACGATCAAGGTATATATTTCCTGAAAGAAGCAATGGAATATCTTTGGCATCAGAACCCGTCAATTGTGCGATTTTCTGAATATTGTCAGCATTTTGCTCAAATGCTTTAGGATCTTGGTTATAGCTTTCAATTTGCTTTAAGCTGGTTCTCACGAAGGCTTTTAAGAACTCAGGATTTTTTCAGCGAAATCTTTACGAACCACCCATAAATCATAGGTTGGTGCGCCCCACTCGCCGACTTGTTTCGAGTCTGTTAAGACATGACCAGTCGCTTTAACTTTGCTTAAGGCAGGTTCCCAAACATAGGTCGCATCAATATCACCACGCTCCCAAGCTGCTGTGATTACTGGTGGACGTAAGTTAATAATCTTGACTTGGTTATCCGCAATATTCCAATGCTTGAGTGCTGACAATAAGCTATAATGCGTGGTTGAAACGAATGGCACAGCAATGGTTTTACCAATCAAATCTTGCGGATTGTTAATGCCTGATTTGTTGCTGACCACTAGTGCCTCAGAACCGCCTAATTTAGCCGTCACCAGAAAGACTTCTATTGGTAAATCACGACTTGCAGCAGCAGCTAGAGGGCTAGAACCGATATTGCCGATCACAACATCACCCGAAGCCAATGCATTAACTACATCTGAACCAGCATCAAATTTACGCCATTGAATTGCTTGATTAGTATCACGTTCATATGCTCCATTTGCCTGTGCAACCTTGGTCGGATCCACACCTGTTTGATAGGCAATCACAACAGCTTTGTTATTTTTAGACTGAGATGGTGCAGCATCTTTTTGATTTTGAAAGATAATAAAAGCAACAATCGCCACAAGGACGATCGCTGTTACAATCAATGGCTTGGTGTTCTTGATGCCCATAATTAGATGATCTTTCAATAATATAGGCTTATGGTATGCGTCACACTTTATGATTAAAAATAAGAAAAAATGCGTTGTTTATGCAATTTAAAGATATATAAGCTAGATCCTTTGATCTTTAGACGTGAAATAAATTTAAGAAAAGTCATCAATTTGAATTATCAAATCAATAAAATATATAAAGAAATAAATTGGATTCATCTAGAATCATCACCTTCATATGATGTGCAATAAACTCGCGATATTCAAAAAATAAACGCTCTATTTGAGAATGATTATGCAACCATCTGATGCAACAACCGCACCTGACCACGTTCCTTTTTGGCAAGCCTTTTTATTTTGGCTAAAACTTGGATTTATTAGTTTTGGTGGACCCGCAGGTCAAATTGCAGTGATGCATCAGGAGCTAGTTGAACAAAAGCGCTGGATCTCTGAAAAACGATTTTTACATGCACTCAACTATTGTATGTTGTTGCCTGGACCTGAAGCTCAGCAACTTGCCATCTACATCGGTTGGTTAATGCACCGTACTTTAGGTGGTTTAGTAGCAGGCATTCTATTTGTACTACCCTCGTTGTTTATCCTGATTGCCTTGTCATGGATTTATGTACAGTTTGGAGATGTCCCAATTATTGCAGGTTTATTTTATGGAATTAAACCAGCAGTCACGGCAATTGTCTTTCATGCAACTTATCGTATAGGTAGTCGTTCACTGAAGAATAAATTCTTATGGCTTATTGCAGCCGCTGCATTTATCGCAATATTTTTCTTTAATATCCCATTTCCATTGATTGTATTCAGTGCCGCAATACTTGGATATTTACTCAGTAAAAAGCAGCCACATTTATTTAGTCAGCAAGCATCTCATCAAAGTAATCAAAAAAATTATGGTGCAGCACTGATTGATGACAATACACCACCACCAGCCCATGCTATTTTTCGCTGGGCGAATCTCGCTAAAATTGTTCTTATCGCAGCATTTTTATGGTGTATTCCGATCTTACTGTTGACCTTCAGCCTAGGCTGGCAACACGCTTATACTCAAATGGCATGGTTCTTTACTAAAGCAGCCTTGCTTACCTTTGGTGGAGCATATGCTGTGCTGCCTTATGTCTACCAAGGTGCAGTAAATTATTACGGATGGTTAAACCCCACTCAAATGATTGATGGATTGGCTCTCGGAGAAAGTACACCTGGCCCATTAATTATGGTTGTCGCATTTGTGGGCTTCTTGGGTGGTTTTAATCAAGCTTTACTCGGAACTGAGCATTTGTTTCTTGCAGGTGCCGTGGGTGCAGTAATTGTTACTTGGTTTACATTTCTCTTTTCCTTCGTTTTTATTTTCGCTGGCGCACCACTAATTGAATCTACACATAACGAGCTTAAGTTTACCGCACCACTCACTGCGATCACCGCTGCTGTTGTAGGTGTCATTCTTAATCTTGCTCTATTCTTTAGCTATCACGTGCTATGGCCAAATGGTTTTGATCATGCATTTAATTACGAAGCGGCAATCATTACCGTTGCAGCGATGATCGCACTCTTTAAATTTCAGATTAATGTTCTTTACGTGATCTTTGCTTCAGCAGTTTGTGGTTTGATCCTATATCTCTTTGTTTAAACTATTGAGCTAGAGTTGAATTATTCGACTCTAGCTTCAGTCTCAGAAATATTAAATATGATGAATTTCAACTGAGGCATGTACAATTTCTTCATGTATGGATAGCTCACGTTTGACTTGATCAGGAGTCAAATCAGCTATCGATGTTTCCAATCCTAAAATACAAGAGAATTTGCCTTTACCAACTTTCCATACATGTAGGTCTGTGATTTCTACCTGTGGAAGTTGAGCAATTACATCCTTTATTTCTTGTACCACGGGGTGCCCCATTTCAGCATCTAATAAGGTTTTACCTGTTTCTTGAATTAATCCCCAAGACCATTTGGCAACCAGTAATGCACCAATAATTCCAAGCAAGGCATCTAGAAAATTCCAGCTAAAATATTTTGCAGCAAATAAAGCAATAATTGCGAGCACTGAAGTCACAGCATCTGCCACTACATGCAAAAATGCGGCTTTTTGATTTAAATCATGGTGATGATGGTGATCGTGTGTATGCTGATGATCATCGTGATGGTGATCATGTGAATGATGATGGTGATGCTCATGTCCACCATCATGTAATAACCATGCACAAACTAGGTTTATAACTAAACCTACAACCGCGATTGGAATCGCTTCATTGAAATGAATCGTAACGGGATTAAATAATCGTTCAATCGACTGAATCCCCATCAGTAGCGCAACGACCATCAATAAAATAGCACTGCTATAGCCCGCTAAAATTTCTATTTTCCATGTTCCAAAACTAAATCGGGAGTCACTTGCATACTGTCGAGCCATTCGATAAGCAAAATAAGCCAAACCTAGTGCTAGCATGTGGGAACTCATATGCCAACCATTAGCCAGTAACGCCATCGAATTAAAAATCCATCCCCCTAAGATTTCTAAGATCATCATCACAGCGGTCAAAATTGTGGCGATCAAAATCTTTTTCTGGGCTAAAGGATTTCCCTGATCAAATTGATGAGAATGGCGTCTTTCTAGGCTAGTATGCTGCATTTGCTTTAACTTTAAAATATACTCCCCCTCAGTATATATTTTTTCAGGAAAAATGTATGTCTCATCTACACCATGACAAAAAAATTCTAAATCGAGTGAAGCGCATTCAAGGACAAATTACCGCGGTTGAAAAATCATTAACCGATCCAGAGAGTTCATGTATCGAAGTTTTACAGCAAGTCGCCGCGGTTAAAGGTGCTGTAAATGGTTTAATGAATCAATTAATTGAACAACACTTAAAAGAACACGTACTAAAGGATGCTGAACATATTAATGAAGAAGAAATACAAAAGTTTCTTGCTTTATTACAACGTTATTTATAGATACCAAATCTCGTGAGTGAGTTGTTCGATTTCTGATTTATCATGACTCACATACAGCATCGGAATTTTGAGCTCTACTTTGATTTTTTGAAAGAAAGGAATAATTTCTTTTTTGTGCGCGGAATCAAGAGCAGAAAGTGGTTCATCTAATAATAATAATTGTGGTGAGTACAGTAAGGCACGACCAAGAGCAACACGTTGTTTTTCCCCTCCTGAGAGCTTAATCGGCATCCTTTCAGTTAAATGCTCCAATTTAAGCAATTCAACAATATAGTCGAGTTCAAACTGTCGCTGCTCGGGGCGAATATGTTTGAAGCCAAACAGTAGATTCTGCATTACATTTTTATGAGGAAATAACTGTGCATCCTGAAATACCAAACCAATCCGACGCTGTTGTGTACTCAGGTTAATGTTCTGTGCCCGATCAAACCATGTTTGATTCTGTATTTTAATCCAACCTGATTGAGGTTTAATCAACCCAGCAATACTATGCAAAATCGTGGTTTTTCCTGAACCTGAAGCGCCAAATAAACCAATCACAGACTGATCAGATTGAAAGCGTTGATCTAGAGAAAATTGTCCTTGGGTAAGTTGGATATGACAATCAATCATGCTTAACGACCACGTTTATTTTTCTGATAACGATTGAACCATTGCGCAAACCATAAAGCAAAGAAAGCTACGGATAAGGATAAGATAATTAAACGCCAAACTGCTGCTTCAGTATCAGGTTGCTGCATCAAACTATACATGGCTAAAGGCAAAGTACGAGTTTCACTGGCAATATTCCCCACGAAGGTAATCGTTGCGCCAAACTCACCTAAACTTCGGCAAAAACATAAAATACTTCCCACCAAAATTCCGCTACTTGCAAGTGGCAAAGTTACCTGCATAAACGTGCCGAATGCAGAAGCCCCTAAAGTTTTTGCAGCCATTTCTAAACGCTGATCCACTAGTTCAATCGCCAATCGAATTGATTGTACGAGTAAAGGAAAGCCCATTACCGCAGATGCCAACACAGCCCCTTTCCAATTAAACGCAAACTCCAATCCTAGTGGTGCTAGATATTGTCCTATGATGCCTCGATTGCCAAAAATTTGAAGTAACAAATAACCAGGTACAACTGGTGGTAACACTAAAGGTAAGAAAACCAGTGTTTCAAATAGTGATTTACCACAGAACTCTTTCCTAGCTAAAATCCAAGCAATCAAAATTGCTGGAATTAAACTCACAATCAGACATGCTGCTGCCACTTTAGATGACAGTAGCAACACCTCAAGTTCTTCAGGAGTCAGAATCATCATTTAATTACTTAAGTACGCTAAAACCATATTTTTTAAATACTTTTGTTGCCTGACTGCTTTGTAAAAACTTATAGAAATTCATTGACTCTGTATTCTTCTTTACTAAACCTATTGGATAAATAATAGCTTGGTGTGTTTTTTCTGGAAATGTTCCAACGATGATGACATTTTTGCTGATCGCTGCATCAGTAGCGTAAACAATCCCTAACTGACATTCACCATGTGCCACAAAGTTTAAGGCTGCACGTACATCTTCTGTTTCCACTAGACGAGTTGAAACCTTATCCCGCCAGCCGATCGACGTCAAAGCCTGCTTTGCATATTTCCCAACAGGTACACTCTTGGTATCACCTGTACACCATTTACCTTGAGCAACCCTAGTGAAATCAAAACTTTTATCCATTTTTAATTTGATTGGACGAGCTTTGGGAGCAATCACTACCAAACGATTACCCAATAAATTCACGCGATCATTTGCCGATACCAACTGTTTTTTTTGCAAATAATCCATCCATTGAACATCTGCTGATATAAAAATATCAGCTGGCGCACCTGCTTCAATTTGTTTGGCTAAAGTTGATGAACCTGCATAAGATGTTTGGATTTGAACTTTATTTTTCTGCTCATAGATCACATCTAATTCATTGATCGCATTGGTTAAACTTGCAGCTGCATATACTGTAACTTTATCCACCGCAAATGCTTGTGTGTGGCTAAATAAGCCAACGCATATGGCCAAAGCATATCGGTATTTTTGTATCATCACCAATGAAACGACCTCATCCTCAGAATTCGATATATTCTTGCAAACATATCGCTTAATAAAGATACACTAAAAAAGAAAGATTGAGTAATCCCTAATTTTCTAATAGTTATATAAATTAAATACGAAATTGAGTTAATTTCTAAGGATTAGATTTCTATGTAAAATTAAGTAGCCGAAAAAAACCACATCGTGAGATGTGGCCAAAGGTGTTGCCATGCTTGAACTATCATGCTGCATTTTTAGAATATGCGAGAAAACTTAATTTAATATTAAGTCAAAAAATAATTTATTTAGCTTTAATCAGAATTTTTAAAATTCGATTGTTTGAATGAATCATTTTTAAACAACAAGTTATTCAAGGATCTTATATTCACAAGGATTTTACAGTACTGCACCTATATTAAAATTTTCTACTGGTGACGAGCTTATGCGGTACGGCTTAATCTTAGGAGATCAGCTTTCAGAGCAAATTGCCACACTAAAAGTGCTTGATAAAGATCAAGATCTCATTTTGATGGCAGAGTTGGTTGAAGAAGCTACCTATGTGCAGCACCACCCTCAAAAAATCGCATTTATTTTCAGTGCAATGCGCCATTTTGCAAAATCATTAAAAGCACAAGGTTGGAAGATTCGTTATCAAACATTTGACCGTACACAAGCTGCTCAAGGATTTATTGATTTTATCCAAGCACAATTAGAAAAAAATCCAGCTGATGCATTGATCATCACAGAAAGTGGTGAATTTCGATTACAACAAGCGATTGAAACCACATGGTCTAAGCAACTTCAAATCCCAGTACAAATCCTTAATGACGATCGTTTTTTCTGTTCTCCCCAAGCCTTTCGCAACTGGGCTTCAAATACCAAAACCTTACGCATGGAATTTTTCTATCGAAAGCTAAGACAACAAACCGGTTACTTAATGAATGGTAATGAGCCAATCGGTGGGAGATGGAATTATGATATCGAAAATAGACAAGCTTGGAATAAGAATGATCCAATCCCCTCAACTCTAGAGTTTGATCGAGACCAAATTGACTTAGATGTCATTGAATTAGTTAAAAGAGAATTTAAAGAACATATCGGTCAGATCAATCATTTCAACTGGGCAACGACTCGACAACAAGCCCTAGAAGCACTCCAATATTTTATTGATTATCAATTAATTCATTTTGGCCAATATCAAGATGCAATGGTTAGTGGAAAGGATTATCTCTTTCACAGTCTGCTTTCTCCTTATCTAAATTGTGGTCTACTTTCTCCAAAAGAAGCCTGTGATGCTGCGCAACAAGCATACTTTGATCATCATGTTCCGCTAAACGCTGCTGAAGGTTTCATCCGTCAAATTTTAGGTTGGCGTGAATTTATTCGAGGAATATATTGGTTAAAAATGCCAACTTATCCTGATTTAAATGAGTTACAGGCAGATCGTAACCTTCCTCATTATTTCTGGACAGCTGAAACTAAAATACTATGTTTGCGTGAAGCTTTAAGAAATTCTTTGGAAAATGCTTATGCCCATCACATACAACGATTAATGGTGATTGGGAACTTTACTTTATTAAATGGTATTTCACCTAAACAAGTGAATGATTGGTATCTCAGTGTTTATGCAGATGCTTTTGAATGGGTGCAGTTACCTAATACTCACGGTATGGTTTTGTTTGCAGATGGTGGTCTCGTGGCAAGTAAACCTTATGCAGCTTCAGGCAACTATATTCACCGTATGTCTAACTACTGTCAGAACTGCCACTACAATGTCAAAACCAAAACTGAACAAGATAGCTGTCCTTTCAATAGCTTATACTGGAATTTCTTAACCAAACACCGTGTTTTCTTTAGCTCCAATCACAGAATGTCAATGATGTATAAACAATGGGATAAGCTTAGCCAAGATGATCAAAATACAATTTTGACTCATGCGGATGGTCTACAAAAACGTATCGAAGAACTCTAATCATGCATAAGAAACTTCATTTACCTGAAAAAATTTGTGCTTATTGTTTACGCCCTTTCACATGGCGAAAAAAATGGGAAAGAAGCTGGGGTGATGTGAACTTCTGTTCCCAAAAATGTAAACAGCTTGCTAAGCGAAAAGCGAAGTCAGATGTGAACAATCACACCTGACTGAATCGATTATGGTGAAGTATGAGTTGTTTTAATTAAATTACTTAAATCATAACCTTGCTGTTTGGCGGTTTGTAAATAGGATTGATAAGTAGCTTCATCGATTGTTGGAGTTTTTGAAAGTATCCATAAATACTTTGTTGATGGTCCGCCAACCAAAGCAACTTTATAATCTGGATCAACTCTCAATACCCAATAATCGCCTTTGGTAAATGGTAACCAACGTAATCCTTTTGGTAAAAAGCTCACTTTCAACTGACTTTTTCCCTGATTTTGTGGATAGGCTACGCCCTCTGAACTTTTCATTTCTCCAGAAGCAGTACGACAACTATTAAGTACCGATATTGTATTGTCAGCTTTAATTGCATATTTAGCGCTGGTATCACTCACACATTGACGTTGAAAATACATCGGTAAATGTGCAATTTCATACCATTTACCTACATATTGATTTATATCAATTTTATCAACTGCTTTTGGTATGTTTGCAAAGGTGGGGAAGCTTAAAGTGCTTAATGAAATAGACAATACAGATAGACTTAATAGCGTTTTTACTTTCATTTTATCCTCTTCATCGAAAACTATACTTTTCAACTATAAGTAGCTCAGCGTGAATAAAATGTGAGTCATCTCTAAGAGTAAGTTTTATTCTTTTTTATATAAAAAGAAAGTTGGAGAT
>NZ_JADKPY010000032.1:0-79446 GCF_015351505.1 Acinetobacter sp. SK-43 | reverse complement strand
GATGTCACTCCAACTTTCCGATTAAGAAATTAATTTACCTGTTTATCTTTATAGAAAATCGCATAACTTGCATAACAAGCGATGATAAACAAGACACAACATACAAATCCAACTTGCATCGATGGATCAGTCACCATACTAATACATGTAATGACGCAGAATACCCCACCTAAAATAGGAGTTAATGGGAATAAGGGCGCAGCAAATTTGAGATCTTTAACGGTGTTACCAGATTTAATCCATTGTCTACGGAAGTTAAATTGAGAGACACAGATCGAAATCCACACTACAACCATAGTGAATGCAGCAACACCTAATAAATTTTTGAAAATTGTTTCAGGTGCAAAGTGCTCAGACAATAAACCAGGTATTGCACCAAACATCGTCACGATAATTGCAATAATCGGTGTACCTGAACGTGTCAATTTTGCGAAAACTTTAGGTAACTGATTTTTAGTCGATAGTGACCACATCATACGTGAAGCAGCAAATAATCCAGAATTCGCAGCAGATAACAATGCAGTGATAATCACAAAACGAATAATATCTTCAGCATATGGAATACCGATGTAATTGAATACAGTTACAAAAGGACTATTACTTACCGAATTTGCATTTAAACCCGCCATGTCATAAGGCAATAAGGCACAGATCACGATAATCGTACCAACAAAGAAAATCAGGAGTCGCCAAATCGCGGCATTGATTGCTTTAGGAACCGTTTTAGCTGGTTCTTCTGCTTCACCCGCCGCAACACCAATCAACTCAGTACCTGAGAATGCAAAATTCACAATTAACATAGTCGCAAAAATAGGAAATATTCCATTTGGAAACCAACCATGCTCCGTTAATTTACTAAATAAAGGCGCTGATTCATGCCCATGATAGGAAATAGCTCCGAAAATAGCGGCTAGCCCCAAACCAATAAAGCAAATGATGGTTAAAACTTTAACCAACGATAACCAAAATTCAGATTCTGCAAATAAGCGCGTTGAACTGACATTCAGTGAAAAAATTAATCCTGCAAATAACAGCGTCCATGTCCACATGGAAATAGATGGAAACCACTCCTGCATCAATAATGCTGCCGCAGTAAACTCCGTCCCCAATGTTGCGGTCCAAGTTAACCAATACAACCACGTAATCATGTAACCTGTACCAGGTCCAATATAAGTTCTGGCATATTCACCGAACGAACCTGATACGGGCATATGCACGGCTAACTCGCCTAAGCACAGCATGACCATGTAAGCAATTACGCCCCCAAGGAGATAAGATAAAATTGCTCCAATTGGGCCAGCTTGAGAAATAACATCTCCTGAACCAAGAAACAGTCCTGTTCCAATCGCACCTCCTAAAGAAATCATGACCAAATGACGTTTTGTCATTGCACGTTTCAAAGGTTTAGTGACATCTACTTCTGACAACGAAGTATTTAAATGGCTTGATGTGTCTTGTTGCGGCACATATTGCTCACTCAGGAGTTCACCTGAAGGAAATGTTTTTTCATTATTGTTACTCATACACGATCACTCCAACGATATTCTTATGACAACCTGTCCTTGCTGTTTCACTTTCATAACAATCAATATCCAACGGATATCTTTTTTCTGCGTATTTTTCTACTGAACATCCATATTCAAACTCCATATACATCATTTCCCTGAACCGCTTAAAATCTTTCGAATGGCGTTATCTACATTATTTCTTTGAGAATTAGCCCTGCTCTTAATCCTACTTTGACGTTCGGATTTGGAAATAAAATCCAAACTTGCTGATCGCTTGCAATATAATTTCCCGCCTCTTGAGTCGCGATTACATCGCCTTTTTCAAAGGTCGAAAAATTAGGTGCATTCGCATCTAATCGCAGTTGAAAATCCTCACTTTGTTTAACAATTGAATCTATAACCTTGAATTGACGAAGCGATGCTTTTTGTCGTTGAGGTAAAGCTTCACCTGTAATTACGGCACGAAGTACTTGATCAATTGCAGAAAATTCAGCTAAATCATTTTGACCAAATGGCTTTGCTTTACCTAACTCCAAAGTACTGCTGGCAGCCTGAAAATACTCTGTTGTAAAATGAGTAAAAGTTTTACCAACAGCGTTGTGATACACCAAAGCATCAAGATCAGCAGCGTTGAGGCTATCTATGAGAAAATCATCGTAGGGTTGCGTCTGATAAGGGAATAAGGCAAATACAGCTAATAGTGATGTGCGTATAGCCGTATGCAAATCATAATGATAACGTTGAGCATCACTACGACTTTGCTGGAAAAACTCTGCGGTAATTTGCTCTAAAAGCTCAGCACGTTTTGTTTCTTCATCAGAATTTAATTGTTGATAAGCTCCACAAAACATGCGGTTCATATCATTTTCTAGATAACGTACACCTTTGCGAATCGCTTGAGGGTTACCGAAAACAAAAAGGACTCGCTCCGTCAAACATAAACGAGAAGCGAATAGGTCTTGAACCATCTTTGCGAGTAATTCAATCGGTGCCGTTTCATTTCCATGAATACCCGCAGAAAAGATGATGGCCTTGTTATAGCTTGTTTTAGGCGTGCATACCAATAACCCTTCACCTAGCCATTGCCAAGTAAATTGAGTTGTTTCACCTTGAGTTTGATTAGGTGCTTGCTGTGCAAGAGTTAATTCGAGTAGATCAACCATATGCCATCATTCCCTTGTTTAACCACCTCAAATCCAAAGCAATTGTGAGCACTCGGATTTGAGGAAAATCCACATCCATCTTTTCACTACGATGATTAGCGTTGAAAGTGATAAACAGAACCTAAACCTAAAATTTTGGTTAATTCATCTAACGCTGTACGACTCTCAATCAACAAACTTGGATCAGCTAAATCATCCTGAGTTAATTCATCACGATAATGTTGATCGACCCATTGATTGAGGGTTTTAAACAAACCGTCATTCATAAATAAATTTGGATTAACTGCTGCTAACTCTTTTTCATTGACCGCGACACGTAAGCGCAAACATGCTGGTCCACCGCCATTACGCATACTTTCACGCAGATCAAACACCTTAATGTCATCAATTGGCGTACCCATCTGAATCATGTCATTCAAGTAGCTCCAAACCGCTTTATTTTGACGAGACTCTTCAGGTACAACGATACTCATCCCACCATCTGCTCGTGTCAAAATTTGGCTATTGAATAAATAAGTCGCAACAGCATCTTCAACACTCACACGGTTTTCAGGCACTTCGATCGAGATAAATTCTTGCTCAATCCCTGCCATTTTCTGACGAACTTCATTCAAGGCTTGTGTTTGATTCAAAAATGCATGTTGATGATGAAAAAGTACTTGTTGGTTACTTACCGCAATTACATCGTTATGAAATACACCTTGATCAATCACGTCAGGATTCTGTTGAATAAATACCGTCCGTTTTGCATCTAAACGATGTAAACGTGCAATCGCCTCACTCGCTTCACGGGTTTGACGTGCAGGGAATTTCTTCGGCGCAACCGTACCACCGAGCTGTTGCTGTCCGTAAACAAAAACTTGCACGCCAGCTTGCTCGTATCCACCGCCTAGACGGTTATGATTGGCTGCACCCTCATCACCAAATAGTGCTGCGTCAGGTAAGGCTTCATGATGCGCGAAATATACATCATTATCGAACATCGCTTTAAGGATTCGCGTTGTCGTATGATGCTCAATTGAGCGATGGAACTTATTATTTAGATTTGCGGCTGTAAAATGTACACGTCCATCCGCACTATCAGCCGATGGTGACACGGTGCATGAGTTTGCAGTCCACATTGAAGATGCTGAACTGAGTGAAGATAACAAGGCAGGTGCAGTTCGCATTGCCTGTGCAATGACATCAATATCACTACCTGTAAAACCTAAACGGCGTAAGGTCGGAACATGTGGACGCTCTTGTGGAGCAAACACCCCTTGTTTAAGCCCTAAATCCGCAAGGGCTTTCATTTTCATTAAGCCCTGTTTGGCTGCTAATTTAGGATTGGATGCATTATTACGGTTTTTTGTTGAAGCAACATTACCAAAAGAAAGACCTGCATAATGGTGAGTTGGTCCAACCAAGCCATCAAAATTGATTTCATAACCTGACATTTTTTTCTCCATATCGTCACGGCACGATTTAACTTAGAGCACAATGCCCGGTGATAATTTTGACGGCAGTGTAACGCTATCACTTTCCAGTGAAGCCATCGGCCACGCACTATAATCTGCTGCATAAAACGCGCTTGCACGATGGTTCCCCGATGCACCCACACCACCAAATGGAGCAGCACTCGATGCGCCAGTTAATGGTTTATTCCAGTTCACAATGCCAGCTCGTGCTTCGATCAATACTCGATTAAATAATTCACGATCAGGAGAAATCAAACCTACAGCTAAACCAAAACGTGTGTTATTGGCTATTTTGAGTGCTTCATCAAAATTGTGATAACGATAGATCGTTGTCAAAGGACCAAAGTATTCATCGTCTGGGATTGCATTCACTTCACTCACATCTAAAATTCCTACACTGAGTAATGAACTGTCAGCTTGAGGACGAGTCATTGCTAACAATGGTTTCGCGCCTAGTGCGATCAATTTGCTTTGTGCAGCCATCATTTGATCTGCCGCATGAGATGAAATCACCCCGCCCATAAATGGTTGTGGTTCAGCATCCCAAGCACCGATCACTAAGTTCTTTGCGACTTCAACAAAACGTTGAATGAATGCATCACAATTAACGCCATGTTTTACAATGATACGGCGTGCACATGTACAACGTTGTCCCGCAGACACGAAAGCGGATTGAATAGCTAGATTCACCACTGCATTAATATCAGTTGCTTCATCAATGATTAAAGCGTTATTCCCCCCCATTTCAAGGGCTAGGATTTTTTCAGGTGCGCCTGCCATTTGTTTATGCAGGTGATAGCCAGTGTTGGCACTTCCCGTAAACAGTAAACCGTCAATTTGTTCAGCAGCAGCTAAAGCCTCTCCTGTCGTACGACCACCTTGCACAAGGTTGAGCACACCATTTGGTAACCCTGCCTGTTGCCACAATTTTGCAGTTTCTTCGGCTGTCCAAGGCGTTAATTCGCTTGGCTTGAACACAACCGTATTACCTGCAATTAATGCAGGAACAATGTGTCCATTAGGTAGATGTCCTGGGAAATTGTACGGTCCGAAAACTGCAAGTACCCCATGAGGACGATGACGTAAAGATGCGATGCCATCTGGCATTTCAGTTTCACTAAAACCTGTACGTTGGTGATATGCACGGATTGAAATCGCGATTTTTCCAATCATCGATTGTACTTCTGTGAGTGTTTCCCACAGTGGTTTACTGGTTTCTTGACTGATGACTTGTGCAAGTTGATTTTTATTTTGTTCAAGTAAACTTGCAAAGCGTTCAATAATAGCTACACGTTGCTCTAAACCTAAGCGTGCCCATGCAGGAAAAGCTGTTCTAGCAGCATTACAAGCTGCCTCAACATCAGCAACATTAGCTTCATAACCAGACCAAATCTGTTGATTGCTCACAGGGTTGGTTTTAATAAAGCTTGTACCCTTTCCCTGTACCCAAGCACCATTAATTAATAATTCACCTTGCGACATTAGTGATTCTCCATTTTATCTAATGCTAAAACTCGTACTTCATCCTGTTCGTTAACTTGGAGAGCCTGAGCTTGTGCAGATGTGATCATTAAGGTATCGCCATCACAGACTTTGTTATTGATCAACAGCACGCAGTAATTTTTGTATTGGTCATTTGCGACCAAATAGTGTGTATCAGTCGTTTCGATTTGCTCAGTGATTTTGACTTTCACTGTTCGACTTTCTTTGACCGCCCGCAAATCCGCAGTATTCGCTTCTAAAGTAGGTCCAGCATCAAAGATGTCGACATAACCTTGATATTTAAGTCCTTCTGACATCAAAACTTTTGCTGCAGGCAAGGTATGCGGATGCACTTCTGCAATTACCGCTCTAGCCTCAGCTGGTAATAGATTGACGTAGACAGGAAATCTTGGCATTAGTTCAGCGATAAAGACTTTTTGACCGATACCACTTAAATAATCGGCGGTCGCGAAATCCATATTGAAGAAGTGATAACCCAACGCATCCCAAAATGGTGAATGACCATTTTGATCTGAGAAACCTCGCATTTCTGCGATTAAGCGATCTTCAAAATACGAGCGAAATGCAGCAATAAATAGAAAACGAACCTTAGAAAGAAACTTACCGTTTTGATTTTTTCGGTACTCAGGATCAAGGAATAAGGTACATAACTCACTACAACCTGTATGATCATTACTCAAAAACAAGGTGTCTAAAGCATTGTAAACATTGAGTGCTTTAGAAGCATGTACCTGTTTCGCCACACGAAAGTTGTAGAATGGCTCTTTCAAACCAACCGAAACCTCGATGGCACTTACACCAACGATTGTCTGAGATACGGTGTCTTCTAAAACAAACAAATAGCTTGCATCACACTGCTCAGTCGTAGCTTCTAAAGTTCCTATCGTGCGTGCAATTCGCGCTGCCAAGATTTCTTT
Source organism: Acinetobacter sp. SK-43 (assembly GCF_015351505.1). Taxonomy (NCBI): domain Bacteria; kingdom Pseudomonadati; phylum Pseudomonadota; class Gammaproteobacteria; order Moraxellales; family Moraxellaceae; genus Acinetobacter; species Acinetobacter sp. SK-43. The sequence goes on along the minus strand of NZ_JADKPY010000032.1, from coordinate 72,898 downwards.
GTTTTGCGGTAAGGAAGTCAGGCCGATACCTGACTCACCTGCTCGTTGCGCTAAACGATAAATGTCATCTAAGTCCCGATGCGCTGCATGTCTAACAATCATCATGGTTAGATGCTCACAGCAGATTTAGAGACGTGCTAATGCACAAGAAAAACGATTTAAACCTTCATCAATATCTTCGATTGGAATAATCAGTGAAGGAGTAAAGCGTACGACATCTGCACCCGCAACTAGAGCTAATAAACCCTCTTCACCCGCAAGTGTGACGATATTTTTAGCTTTACCTGCATGTTCATCTTTCAGTACACAACCAATCAACAAACCTTGACCACGAATTTCTTTGAATAATCCATACTGCGCATTGATTTTATTTAATGCATCTACGAAATATTGATGGCGTTGTTTCACACCCTCTAAAACTTCAGGCGTATTAATAAACTCAAAAACTGCACCCGCTACTGCGCATGCCAGTGGATTACCACCATAAGTCGTACCATGATCGCCTACGGCATACATGTTGGCATAATGATCTGTCGTGATCATCGCGCCAATTGGGAAACCACCACCTAATGCTTTAGCAGTCGTTAAGATGTCTGGGGTAACACCTGTATTCATATAGGCATACAAAGAGCCTGTACGACCAACACCTGTTTGTACTTCATCAAAAATTAATACCGCACCATTGGCATCACATAAGGCACGTAGACCTTTTAAAAACTCAAGATCCGCTGGAACTACACCACCTTCACCTTGAATCGGCTCGACAATTACGGCACATGTATTTTCATTAATTACAGCTTTCGCTGCTTCTAAATCATTAAATGCCGTATGTTGAATGCCTTCAGGTAATGGTGCAAAGTCTTGAGAATACTTTGGTTGGCCGCCAGCAGTAACGGTAAATAAGGTACGACCATGGAAGGCATTTTTAAATGCAACGATATGATTTTTGTTTGGATTACCACTGAGCAAACCAATTTTTCGAGCTAATTTCAAAGCAGCTTCATTCGCTTCTGCACCTGAGTTACAGAAAAATACTTTGTCTGCAAATGTGCTATCCACTAATTGTTTAGCAAGGCGTAAAACTGGTTCATTGGTATAGCCATTGCCAATATGCCAAAGCTTCTGTGCTTGTTCAGTTAAGGCATTGACTGCAACAGGATGCGCATGACCCAAAGCATTCACCGCAATTCCACCCGCAAAATCAATATATTCTTTATCGTTCTGATCCCAAAGACGAGAACCCTCGCCACGGACTAAAATAAAGTTTGCTGGGGCAAAGACGGGAACCATCCAGTCATTAAAATGACTACGTGTAATAGCAACATCATTCATTTTATATACTCACTTCCTGTTTAATCTTTGGGCTTGTGTCAATACCACAAGCCCGAGGCCGAAGCCTGTTCTATACCCTTTATTAACCAGGGAAAATACCGCGTTCTTTACGTGCTTTTAAGATACGTTCACATGCCAAAATATAAGCAGCAGTACGCAAACTGCATCCTTTAAGCTCAGCCGTATTCCAAACATCAGCAATTGCCTGAATCATTAACTTATCAAGGCGCTCATTGATTTCATCTTCACTCCAGAAGTAGCTCGCCATATCTTGAACCCATTCAAAATAACTGACGGTTACACCACCTGCGTTGCAGATAACATCTGGAACAACGGTAATATTGCGTTGAACAAATACATCGTCTGCTTCTGGATATGTCGGACCATTGGCGCCTTCAAGCACGATTTTTGCTTTTAGATTTTGTGCACGCTCGACTGTAATTTGTCCTTCCAATGCTGCTGGGATGAGAATGTCCATCTCAACATTCCAAAACTCTTTATCAGCAATCACCGTTGCATCTGCAAAGCCCATTACACCACCATGTTCAGTAACATGTTTTTGTAATGCTTTAACATTCATACCTTCAGCATTAAAAATCGTGCCTGTATGGTCTTGTACACAGACAACTTTTGCACCAGCGTGGCTAAACAAGTAAGCGGCTTCATTACCAACATTACCGAAACCTTGTACAGCAACTTTACTGCCTTCAACTGCTAAACCAATGCGTTTCGCGACTTCCAAACCCGTCACGTATACACCACGACCAGTCGCACGTACACGACCCAATGAACCACCTAAATGCACAGGTTTACCAGTGACTACACCCGTAACTGTATGACCTTTGATACTTGAGTACGTGTCCATCATCCAACCCATAATGTTGGCATTGGTACCCACATCTGGTGCTGGAATATCAATTTGAGGACCGATAATTGGACTGATTTCACTGGTAAAACGACGAGTTAAACGCTCTAACTCGCGTGGAGATAGCTCTTTTGGATTAACACGGATACCACCTTTCGCACCACCAAATGGGAGATTAAGTACTGCAGTTTTAATGGTCATCCATGCAGATAGCGCCATGACTTCATTTAATTCAACGTCTTGGTGGTAACGAATACCACCTTTACCTGGACCACGTGATAAATTGTGTTGTACACGATAACCTTCAAAATGACGGATAGAACCATCATCCATCACGATTGGAACATCAACGATTAATGTACGCTTTGGCGTTTTAAGGGTATTAATAAAATTACTTAAATCAGCATCAAGATAAGGTGCCACTCGATCAATTTGAGTGAGATAAGTTTGCCAAGCACCACCATGTTGACCCGTATATGATAAAGACATCATCTATTCCTTAATTAATCAGTTTTCCCTGTTATCTATAGATTCCCTTTGATTCAAAAGAGAATCCTTTCACTCCATCGTTCCATGACTACATTAGTGACTTGCGCTGACAACGTTAAAAATGTTTGGAGCTTCTATTAGCACTATTATTAATAATCAAAATGATTCACAAAATTCTTTAAAATAATTAAAATGAGATAATTTTTATCAATTTGCTAATAGAAAATATCAAAATGAATAATGTTGATCATATTATCTTAGGATTGCTCAAAGATAATGCACGGATGTCGATCACGGACTTAGCTGCGAAAGCACGCGTTTCACGTGCCACGGTTCAAAAGAGAATCGAGTACATGGAAAGCACAGGCATCATTACAGGCTATACGGTTCGTTATCGCCCAAATGTTGAAAAAAATATCATTCGTGCGTGGATGAATGTCATGGTCGAAGGCACTAAGGCACAAGCAGTGATACGAGAACTCCGCTTAGAATCGGCAGTTGAACGTGTACATACCACCAATGGTAAATGGGATATTTTGGTCGAATTACAGTCCGATAGTTTAGAAAATTTCGACAAAGCATTGGAAAGAATTCGTAATATTTCAGGAATTTACAATAGTGAAACTAGTATTTTATTATCGACTTATAAAACTTAAACTTGATCTAGCTTTGTTTGGTTTTGACTGATCAGTTGAAGTAACCTTTAGAACAAATCTAATCCAAAATCGTGCTTGTTCCCTCCTTTTAAAAGCGGGAACAAACAAGGAACTACTTTCTCATTCAAAATGATCATGAGTAGTTAAATCTTCTAGCATGTTAAAGTTTGTTTAACCCATTATGCTTAAAGCGTTATCCAGTTTTTTTGATGTTTCTAAACTAAATTTAAGCACCGCATTAAAATTATTTTTTTCAGTGGATGTCACAAAGAAAATACTGCCATTTTTAAGCAAGTGCAAAGCCAACAATTTATTTGCAGTCCATAGCAACATCATACGTGGCTCGGACTCTCCGATATAACTTAAAGCAGTTTCTGACTCTACAAACAAACTAGATGCACATGCTGCGGCTTCATCACCTGAGATTTGTCCATGCATCGCCAGAACCAAACCATCAGGGCTAGACAGAGCAGCTCCCGAAAAACCTATACATTGTTCACATTCACGTAAGGTTTTTTCAATAAACACCATTGCTGTTCTTGAAAATTGACCAATCATTTTTTTTCTCTCCTATTCGACCATTCATCAAGTAAATTTTTACTGGATAATTGCTAAAGCTTTATCCATCACCACATTATTTTGAACATGCTTTGCAAGCCAATTTTCCAAGACGCATATGAAATCTCACCACGGTGCCTTGCTCAATTTCCGCCTCACAATAATCACAAATTGTCGCTTCATCTAACTGACATTCTTCATATTTTTCAGTGTCTACTAATAAATCACCGACTTGTTTTAACCAAGCTTGGGATTTGACAATATCGTTTTTAAATTGCAGCTCATAACGTTCAAATTGTTCAATCAAATCAGCCGATAGTTTGTGTTCTAATAAAGTTTGATGCATCAGCAACATACGGTGCTCAAATAACTCATCTGAGATCACCATCCAATGATGTGAACTTCTTGGTTGCTCACCAAAGAAAGTCGCCTCACCTGTAATTAACTGTTTTAAAAATGCAAATTGTTTTCCAATAATTCGATCTATAGTTACTCTTTCAAAAAATGGAGCAAGTTGCTGATCGGCATATACTTTTTTATAGAATTCGGTCAAAATTTTTCTGACTGTATGATCCCCGCCCAACGCTTCCCATAAGGCTGGATTGATCGCTACATCGTTTTCGATTATGACTTGAGGTGCGCTAATTGGGCCTTTCAGGTAGAACTCATTTCCTAACTGATCCAATCCTTGCTCTTGAACCCACTCCATATCCTTTTTAGCAATTTCAATGCTCAGTGATGTTTCTTGCTCAGGATCACTCACTAATTTTGCTAAAATTGAATGCTGTTTTGAGATGTCAGTTAGATAAACATGCTGACCTTTTTGATAAGTCAGTTCTCTATAAGACTCTGCTTGAATCAGACTATGATCTGCTTGTGAAATTGATGACAAAACCATACATTGCGTTATGCTGTCTTCGTCTGACTTCGCAACTAATTTCATATCCGTTGTTGGAACACACTGACACGCGAGTAAATAGTTTTGCCCTTGATGTGTGGTAGGTAGCCTAAGACTTGCCTGTTCTGGAATGTCACCAGAAATACATTTCAACATGCAACGATGGCATACACCGCTTTTACATGAAAAATCGATTTCTATACCTGAACGCTGAAAGCATGCTAAAACCGTTTCGTCAGCTTTACTTTCAATCGTATATCCTGCAAATTCAAGATGCGGCATCACGCTCACCTTTTTGAAAATTCATCATGAAGTTCATCGTTGTTTTAAGCAAAGTTAGACTTTGCTTAAAACATACGCATCGACTGAATTATGCGTGGAACGCGCGTTCAATCGTTGGTAAAGCAATACGAGCCTTAGTCAACACCATGCCTAAGTTCGCACCTTTACGGCAAACAAAACATACGATCTCGTTTTGATCTTTGGTACGAATAAATACATGGATCAAGTTTTCACTATTCACGATAATTTCTTGGAAGTAGTGATAATTATCTTCATCCATCAAACCACGTGACTTTTTAAAGATTTTCTCAATTGCGACAACATTCGGCCCCTGAAAAAGATCAGCTGTAGCGGCAGCTAAAAAATCAAACACTTCCGAAGGATGTGAATCAACCGTTTTAATACTTAAAATCATTCCTGAATTTAAATCTACAAAACCAGCTGCGAGACAGTCTGGTACGCTGGTCATTGCACGTTGTAAAGCATCATCTAACATCTTATTTTCCCCTTGTATGGCGAGTTACACCTTGCTAACCAACACATTAGAATCAATGTGTTTTTCTAAAAAAATTGAAAAATCATACAAAAAATCAATCTGTTGCTCAGATTGAATCATCAAGTAATTCAGAGAACGTATATATTCGATTGCCTCAAGTGCAGTCTTTTGAAGCCTTGCTTTCCATAAAAAGTAAACAGCCAACATCGTTCCTGTTCGCCCCAAACCTGCTTTACAGTGCAACGCAATGGATTTGCGATGAGATATTTTTTGATCAATACATAGACAAAACTGATAAGCATCCTGCAAAGATGGAACAGACATATCGTCAATCGGGAAATGTGAAACTGTTATGCCAAATTCAGCGGCTAGATCAGGGTTAAAACTTTCCTCGGTTAGTGATACCAAATCAGTAATTCCAACATCCTGTAAATACTTCAAATCAAGTGCCGTCTCTCGAACTACTCCAGGACACGGACAACCAGCAAGCCGTCCGCGAATTAGCCAAACAAATCCCAAAGGGCCTCTAGCTTGGTTTTTTGCATCCGCTTCGTGTTCTAAAAAATCAACGTGTTGCAGATTTGTGTCTGTATCTTCACGACTTTGGATTTTCTGCGAGCAGTCTAAAATTGGTTCATTTGATATTTGATCAACGTCTACTAAAGGTTTAGCTAAACTCAAATGTTTTGAAGTCGCTACTTGGAGATTCATCAACGATTGCTCTTGTCGATCTAACTCTTCAGCAGAAAGCTCCGCACAGGACCCGGTTCTCAGAAATTGTTTCGTCATCTCGTGTTGAGGATGTTCAAAAAAAGCTTCTGCTGAGCTAATTTCTTGTATGCAACCATTTGCTAATAAACCAACGTAATTGGCTAATTTTTTAGATCGCTGAATATGGTGAGATACAATCAGAATCGGGATTTTTTTGGCAATTTTTCGGATTAAATCATGCACAAAAATCGCATCGGAATCAGGTAACCCCACCGTTGGTTCATCAATCATCAACAGTGCTGGCTCTGACAACAAGGTATATAAAATTGCTAAATTCTTTGCTTCATGGCGTTCTAAAGTTGCCGTCGATTGGTGAAGCTTTGCCAGAATCCAAGTTTGATCATACTGATCGCATAACTGCTGGATTAGACTGAGTTGTTGTTGTAAATCTAGGCTCGAACGATTAGGTAAATGTGAAAGAATATTTTCTTTAACAGTCTGTGTAATATGAATTAATTTTTGCTGAACTAAGGCAGGTTTTTTATCAGACTCAAATAATGAATAGCCATTATAAGTGATCTCACCACTGAACTTGAGTTGAGGGTTTCCTTGATTCAGACCCGCAAGTGTACGCAGTAAAGTCGATTTACCTGTTCCGGAAGGTCCCATTAAAATAGTAATCCCTTGGCTTAAAACCTTTAAATTTAAAGATCTTAAAATTTTCTTCCCTGAGATTTCTAAATTAAAATTTTTTATCGAAAGTGTTGAATCCTCATCCACTTATCAACCCCAATAACCATCAAAAAGCAAATGCAAAAAATAAAAACAATTAAGATACAATTTATAACATAAATAACATAATTTATCACGGTAATTATTAGTCTAATTTTCAAAACATTTTTTCTCAATTTTATTCTTTGATGCGACCCCGCTCTTCATAGCAAATTTTTTCTTCTAAACAACAATATGATGTATTTTCAATCAAATTCTTTGTTTTATTTCAACTTAAGTAAATGACTTGATTGCTGTAGCGAGTTTATTGTCCGTTGGGTTAATTGAAATGCAAGAATCTATTAATCGATCAAATTACATAGAAATTAACGTTCAAATCCATAATATTTGTGCTATGATACTCGTTCATATATGGGGGTGTTATTGGCTTCGACGCTGGTGATGAAGCTCATAGATGCATGCCGAGAGCGCATTTTCTCTCGTAAATAAAATTTGCATTTAAATAGTCGCAAACGACGAAACTTACGCTCTAGCTGCCTAAGGGCAGCTTGTCCGCTTCCTAGAATACTTGTGGTTTAGGAACCCGACCGAAGCGCACGCACACAAGTCCGTATAGAGCCAAGCCTCGGGGCTTTATACCAAACTTAGAGGATCGCACCTTGTACCCTGTTCGTCGGGTCACATGGTGTTAAAACAATAGACGATATCTAAGCATGTAGTATTCTCGAGTGTAGTGCTGGCGGACGCGGGTTCAACTCCCGCCACCTCCACCATATACCTAACAAAACATGGCAAAATATGCCAAGTTTTAAAAGATAAAGGCTTGAATCTAAAGGGTTTGAGCCTTTTTTCTTGCCTAAACATAACTAAATATAACTAGCCACAGGGATACATGCCATGTATCCTAGCGTGTATCCCCTCATATTTATTGAACTGGCAGGGATACAAGAAAATGAAACGAACAGACATAAAACGCAGACCACTAGCAGACACCGTACTTGCAACCCTTGAGCCTGAATCAAAAGAATATCGGGAGCTAGACGGCAACGGCTTATATTTTCGTGTCAAACCTGATGGTAATAAATCGTGGCAACTACGATATAAAAAAGCTGATGGTAAATGGTCATGGTTAGGTATCGGTGGCTATCCTGAAATATCAGGACAGTTAGCACGTAAAAAAGCGCAAGAACTTTTAAGTGACATTTCAAAAGGTGATAACCCCATCATCACCAAACAAGAACGCAAGCGAAAAGAGATAGAGCAGAATAACGCCACCTTTGAAGTATTAGCACGTGAATGGTTAGACACAAAAAAGGAATCATGGGTACAGGACACCATGACCCGAAATAAGGGCGCACTGGAAAAACACATATTCCCGATTTTTGGGAAACGCTTGTACACCACCATCAAGCCTATTGAATGGATGAACTTGTTAAAAAGTATTCAGCAAGAGAAAGGTATTTTTGAACAGGTGAACCGTATGCGCTCGATGTGTCGTGACATTTACGACTTTGCAAAGGTCACTGGACGTATGGACTACAATCCAGTTGAGGGCATTCAAAAATACTTACAGCAAGGCAAGAAGCAAAACATGCTGCATGTGGCTGAACCTGAGCTAACAGCCTTATTGAGAGCTATCAATAATTATCCGACTATGGACGTGCGTATAGGCTTGCAACTTTTAGCTATGTTGTTTTGCCGACCAACTGAACTAAGACAAGCCAAGTGGCAGGAGTTCGACCTAGATCAAGGGGTGTGGAATATACCAGCCGAGCGCATGAAGAAACGCCGTGAGCATCTTGTACCGTTGCCAACTCAAGCCACTACCCTATTAAAAGAATTACAAAGCTATGAAACCAATTCTGAATACTTATTTCCGAGCAGATCGGACAAGAGCAAGCCAAAGTCAGACACGGTTTTCATTATGGCTTTGCGCCGTATGGGTTATGAGGGCAGACAAACCCCACACGGATTTAGACATATTGCGAGTACCTTGTTAAACAATCGTGGCTTTGATGAACGTCATATCGAGGCAGCACTGGCACACGTTAAAGATGGCGTGGCAGGCGTATATAACAAGGCTCAATATTTAGATGACAGAGCAAGCATGATGCAATGGTACGCCAATCATTTAGAAGAAGTTGCAGACCAGAGCATTATTCAATTCAAAAAAGCACAGTGACAAGGCTTGTCGCACTACTAGCCAATAAATGCACAAATATAGCTTAATATTGTTTATATTCAGTTTGCTAAGTCTAGGTTAGCTCCCGAAAGTCGGACACCCAATCCGATTGGCTTAGCATCATTTTTGGGTATGCTTGGGGGGCTTTAAGATGGGGATAATTACAGATTTATTGCAATCAGCAGATAAACTAAATGAAGATTTAGCATTGCATGACTATGTAAGTTTTGAAGTTTTTTTTGATATCATGCTTTTGCATTGTGATGACGATTACAGCCTAATCGCAGGATATTTATCAGATAGTCATGAGTTTCAAAAATTAAATTATTATGAGTATAGTTTTGATGAAAAAAATTATTCTTGGGGCATGATCAAATACTCTCATGACCAGCTCAAAGACGTGGATGCTAATAATGAAATGGTTGAGCCTATTCTTTATTTATTAGAAGATGTAATCGACAACAATAAATTGAGGGGTTATTGCAGTGAATATTACTTTAGCATACGTGAATTATTGTTGGCAGACGCTATTAAAAAAGTGGGATTAACGAAAGAAAAATTTGAATTTATCTATTCTGCTCTTAATTTAGAATTTTATGAGGTTCATGCGATTTTACTTGAAAACAAAAGATTAAAAACCTTACTTGCGAATTTTAAAAAAAGTTATAAAGCGGATGGGGAAATAGATTTATTAGAATATGTCTTGGAATCTCAAGAAAGAATTGACCAGCTAGAAAAAGAACTTGCTACAACGAAAAAAAATCATACTGGACAAGCTACAGACATTTTACCTCCCCGAACCGCCAACATCGCAGCAAAGATTATTGCAGCGATGGTCTATAAGCTAGATTTAAACCCAGCAATGCCCCATTCAGCCGAAAATCAGAACTTAATAAATGATGCGCTAGATCGACTAGGAGTAGAGCCACTAGGAAAAAAAGCAATTGCTGATTGGCTTAAAGCAGCGAATAACGTTTCCATTTAAGAAAGTGGAATCTAATTGGATTCTAATTAGAACAATGAACTTAAAAACAAAAACATACTAAACCCATACTTTTTCATGTATGGGTTTTTTTATGACTATTTCCCCAATCCGCGTTCAATTCAAAACCGCTTGTGAGCTACTAGACATAAGCCGCGAATCATTGCGCCATATCGTGCGTACAGATGCCACATTTCCCCGACCTATTAAGACTGGCGACACCAAACAAGCACCAGTCTATTTCGACTATACCGAGCTTGTAGAGTGGCACAACAAGCAGCGTTTAAGCCTTGCAACTATGGAGGCTTAATCAATGAATAACACCCAATTAAAACAAGTCCTATCACACCTTAAACAAGGCAAAACCCTTTCACAGGCTGAGGCTATCGACCTATTCAACTGCTATCGACTGAGCGCAATTATTCAGCGTTTACGAAATGCAGGTTATGACATTGTGACCCATAACGAACGCAATAAGTCAGGCATTGGCAGACATGCACGTTATGAGCTTGTTAAGGAGGTGGCAGCATGAATAAGCATATAGACCCTGAATTTTTTAAAGCCTTTGACCATTACAAAAACATGGTTAAGCAGTACGGTGATGACCACCCTATCACCGAGCAGGCATTCATTTTAACAATGCACTACACGCCTGAGCATATCAAAGAAGAAATGCACCAAAAGGCTAAAGAATTAAACCTATTGCCACCGCCAAGCGGTTACACGGATGACGGCGAACCGATGTATAGCCTTGAAGATATAGCCAAACATTTTGGTATCAGTTTTGAAGAAGCAGAACAGCATTTATTGCAGATGATGGATAACCGCCAAAAGGTCGGTTTATCAAATGATGGGGTTTTGATTAATCCGAACTCTAATTTTAACCGTGTGCAGTAGGTGGCAGCATGAAAGAACTTTATTCAAACCTTTTTAAATTGATTCTAATATGGCTACTGGCGATATTTCTTATTGCAAGCTGTGCACGTTCGACTTATGCTGTAGACCTCTCAAAATCGAATAGCGTCACCCCACAGCGTCATTGTGGTTTTATTGTGCCCAAGTTTTGCAAAGCCTCTCAAGCTGTGCAGAAAACAAGCGCAAGCGTTTCAGCTACGCATACAAGGCTGCAATCCCTCTATGAGGGGATGACACGACAAAATAAGTCAGCAATGGCGAATATGTCGGGCGGTTCTATTCGACCGAGAGTGAATCCCCTCACCAGTTTTAAACATGGTGAAATCTCTCAAAACTCAAAACGAATAGGAGGCAGTCATCATGCCTAATCAAATCAATTCTACAAATACACCTACAAAATACGATGCTGGCGATATGCACGACCTAGCTTCATTATCCGAATCAGATATGAACTGGATGTGTACAGCAATCAGCCATATCAGAAAAGAAGTAATGAAGTTAAACAAGCTGGCAGAGAGTGGAAAAGAAGTCAGTCAGTATCATTTTTCTGAATTGGTCACTCATTTAGATATGTATGAATATTTAGCAGAAGACCGCCACCGCAACCATGCTAAAGGGGCAGAAGCATATAAGACTGAATGGGAGAAAATGAAAGGGGGTGCGGAATGAATGCAAAACACCCCGATATTTTAAACAAGCCAATACCTCTAGCAGTTAGCACCGACCCATTAACAGGCAATACAACCGAATATCATTCGATTGAAGATTTTGCAAAAGGCTGTATTGATGAGCGCAATCTCAAAGTTAAGCCTGAGAGCTATATTTGTTCTAAATTGCCTAGTTATAACTGTGAAAATTGCGAAGCCTACACGCTCATAAATCCAACCCAATTGAGCGAGGTTATAGGCTATGCAATCAGAGGTACAGCAAGAAAATACGACACCACCACAACACCATTTAAAGAAATAGACAGCCAAAAAGTGTCATTCATTATTGGTAAAAAAGGATTGTTTGCAAGCGGTTTAAATAAACCTCATTTATCGTATGTAGTCGGTACAAATGATATGGATTTATTTATTCAACTTGCTAAGGCAGGCAAAGCGGTTTTGCTGCATCAAAGTTTAGATGAAGCGTACAAGATTTTAAACAGTGGTATGCCTGAAAATGTTTTTAGATTGATTGCAGGCAAGTCCACCCCAGTAAACAACGCTGATTTATTTGTTCAAGTTGATGACTCTTTTAGAGCGTTTACCTCTCAACAAATAGAAACGTTTTTTCTTGAGAAACGGAAGCAAATTATTGAATCAGGTGCATTCAATCAAGATGCAGATTCTCAACACTGGGGCGAGTTGCTGCCACTACAACAAGAGGAATCAGTAGCAAGCAACCCTTACCCTATTGATGCACTGCCTTTGTTAGCAAGGGAAGCAGTTTTGGCTATCTCCGAGTATGTGCAGTCACCAATTGCAATGACGGCGCAATGTGTTATTGGTGCAATGTCACATATTGCCCAAGCCAAAGTAAATGCACCCGATAGATTCAAAGCACACGGCGAGCCATGCAGCCTATTTTTACTCACAGAGGGGCAAAGTGGCAGCCGTAAGAGTACAAGCAAAAATCTAGCAGATCGGGCGATTTTGGAATATGAGCGCAAGCAGTACGAAATATATCGAACCGAGTTAGAGCAATGGAAAAGTGGGCAAGCAGGATTGCCAAAAAAAGACCGTGAGGCGTACTGTGCAGAGAATCCACCACCGAATGACCCAAGCACCCTATACAGTGACATTACCCTTGAATCTATTGCAGGGTTATTTATTGATGGAATCTTGCAAAATGCTTCTATTTCAAGTGATGAAGCAGGTCAATTTTTCGGTGGGCATACCATGAAAGCCGATACACGTAACCAAGCATTAGGTGGTTATACGAAATTGTTTGATGATGGATATGTGGAACGTACACGCTCAAAGTCAAACCTCAATGGCAGTGGTCGGGCGCATGACGTTCGAGTGACGTTTAATCTACAAGGGCAGCGTGAAGTTTTAGACAATGCCTTAAAAGACCCAGTGCTAAGGGGGCAAGGTTTTTTACCTAGATTCATCTTAACTATTCCTGAAAACTTGGCAGGCACACGCCTACAAAATGCAGCATATCGCAACAAAAACGCCAACAAAGACCACAGGCTTATTGCTTATTGGACACGGTGCGAATCATTGCTCGATAGCTGCCCACAGGTGCAGACAGAGCATGAGTTGCATAATGGGCGGTATGTCATCCCTATGAATGAGGAAGCCATAGCGATTGATACAGAGTTTTATAACGTCATTGAGTCGCTACAACGTGTAGGCAAGCGTTTTGAGTACCTACAAGCGTTTGCGAGCCGTGCAAGCCAATTGGCACGCCGTTTAGCAACGGTATTTGCTTATTTTGAGGGATTGCAACAGATTGACGGCAAAACCCTACAAGGAGCTTGTGAGGTCGTTAAGCATTCATTAAATGAATGGGCAATGTATGCAGAAATTGAGGTTAAAGCGGAAAGTGATGCTGAAAAGCTGATTAAGTGGATTGTCGGTAAATGTGTGCAGAAAAAAACAGACAGACTTACTTACTCATATATACAAACCTCATGCCCTAGACCGATGCAGAAAAACAAAAACCTTTTGGAAATGGTTATTCAGCAACTAGAGGACTCGCACCACGTCAGGATTGAATCACTAGGGCGTACAAGGTACGTTGTAATTAATCCCTTATTACTAGAATCGTGACTAAGTGACTAAATGAGCCTGTAAGCCTTACAGGGCAAGGCTTTTCACTTAGCAGTCAGCAAAATTGGCTTTGACTAAATGACTAAGTGGATGACTAAAAACTATATTCATTTAGTCACTTAGTCATTGCGGTTTTGGGTGACTGCTGAACGCAAAGCCATATATATCAATAGTTACAGAGCCATTTAGTCATTTAGTCAGCTTTTTAGATAAATGAAATATATTTGAGAGTTGAACAATGCCAAACGTGAACAAAGTAATTTTAATGGGTGTGCTAGGTCGTGACCCTGAAACTAAGAATTTTCCCAACGGCGGTAGCGTTACCACATTCAGCGTTGCAACTACCGACCACTGGAAAGATAAGACCACTGGAGAGCGCAAAGAGGCTACAGAATGGCACAGAATCAGCACCAGTAACCGATTAGCCGAGATTGCTAGTAAGTACCTCAAGAAAGGCAGCAAGGTTTATATTGAGGGCAGCTTGAGAACAAGGAAGTGGAAAGACCAAAGCGGTGCAGATCGGGAGATAGTCGAAGTTCGGGCGGATGTTCTGCAATTGCTTTAATCGAAGCTCCCTAAATATGGGGAGCTTTTTTATTGGCTGAATGGTCAAGATAAACAAGACTGATGAGTTGGTTACCAATCAAGTTACCAATCAAGTTACCAATCAAGTTACACCGTTATGGCTCTTTTTATAGGAGTGCAAGTGTGATTGTTCTATCAATAATTTATTGTTTTCTAAGGTCAATCCAAAATTGGATAGGGCTAACCAGTGGGGGGAGTCATAACTTATGGATTAACCCAAAGCGGAGACCGCCACCATCCGCACGTATAAAAAAATTTCTGTTTTTGTTAAAAAGTTAACTTTTTGTTAAAGCAGATACAATGAATATCATTATTTTAGAGCCTAAATAATTAGGGGAATTAGTGCGCTTTATGTCAAAAGGTAGCGTGGAAAATTACAGCTTTATAAGTATTAAGCAACTTAATCTAAAAAGTTTATTCAGTGCTGATGACCTGAAAAAGTATAAAAATATCAGCATCACCGCAAGCAACGACTACGGCAGTTATAACCTGAGCTTAACTCATTCACCTTGCAACTACGGCAGCGCAAGATTTTGGTTTTTATGCTCATGCGGTAAACGCTGTACCAAACTATATTTTAAGTGCAGAACATACGCTTGCAGACAATGCCAGCAACTCAACTACATATCACAACAATGGAATAAGTCGGATATTCCCCTACTACGCGTCAGACGGCTAAGGAGTCGATTGCAATGGTCACAAGACGTTAGAGATTGGCCGATATATCAAAAGCCTAAAAACATGCACTACAGAAAATTTGCAGCACTTGTACGAGAGCTAGAAAAAAGAGAGCAGGAACGGCTGCAAATGTTTATTGTCTATTTAAATCGGATGGGCATTAGGTGAATGTCAGGTTGTGACCTTAGGATTACTTAGGATTTACGCCGTTCTGAATCTCATGTTTTATCAGGTTTACTTTTTTTAAAGCAGTCCGAAAAACTAACATTTACTAACATTATGATGACGTAAAATTGCGTTGGCTAAATCTATGTTTTAAAAGCAAAGCTCAAAATTGAGCATCGGCATTCACTGGACGAAAACTTGACCACACTTCAAACGCGACCAAGTGAGTAACTTAAAGTAACTCAGTCAACAAAACGCGCGCGCGCGAGGGAGAGAGTAAAACGTGGTTTTAATGCTTAAAATCCCAATAGAGTTACAGTGTGATTATTCGGGCGGTTTACTGCTACAAATAGCCTGAACATTGGACTACCCCCCATTGGTCAAGATGACCATACCTGAGCCACCAGTAAAGTGAGCAGCTTAAATATTTAGGTTTTCATTCCACCAAAAAGAGGAAGCGAAAAACACAGCAAACAATTGTTGAAGTGCTAGAGAATCAAGAAAAACGCGCGCGTGCGAGCGAGTTTAAATCCTGAGTTGGACTCCCCTTTTCTCCACCAAACCCGACAAAAAAACAGCCTAGCAGCACATAATTTGTATCCCAGTTTGTATCCCTAACTTTTTAATAATATTTTTATTATTTATAAACAATAATTTATTAATTTAGTTCAATTGACGCCACCCCAAATACCTTTAATAAAAAAGCCACTTACATAAGTGGCTTTTTTATTGACAAGATTTTTATATTTTTTAAATTCTCAAGAATATCAATAATGTACAAAACAAAAAAAGATTCATTATTTGAGTAAATATAGAATAAAACCCTCAAGCAACTGATTTAAATATCAATTTCATCATGTTTATTTTAAAAATAGATTTCACTTCGATATTTACATAGTGAGTACTTGACCTTCCTATAATGGTAAGGTCTATGCTTTAAGCAATCAAAGAATATTTATAGGTAAATCCCATGGGAACCGAAATAAATCAAAGATTAAGCTTACAAATTGAAGGTATGACTTGTGCAAGCTGTGTAAGTCGTGTTGAAAATGCTATTAAAAAAGTTGATGGTGTACGATCAGCCTCAGTAAATTTAGCCACTGAGCGTGCAGACATTACACTTAATAAGCCTTTAGATCGTCAATTATTAATTCATGCAATTGAACAAGCAGGCTATGATGTTCCCAAAGACAGAATTGAATTATCTATAAAAGGTATGACCTGTGCCTCATGTGTTGGTCGTGTCGAGAAAGCACTCAAAGCCATCTCTGGTGTAACTGAAGCAAATGTCAATCTTGCAACTGAACGAGCAACAGTAAGTGGTTCGGCAAGTGTAGAGGCATTGATCGCAGCAATAGATAAAGCTGGATATGATGCTGTAGAAATTCAAGCTTCAATTGCTGATCCATCTGAGCAGCTTCAGAAAAAAGATCAAGAACGCGCTGAACTTAAACGGGATTTAATTCTTGCCACGCTTTTTGCTTTGCCTGTGTTTATTCTTGAAATGGGCTCTCATCTAATTCCAAGCTTTCATCATCTGATTGCTCAAACCATTGGGATGCAAAATAGTTGGTACATACAATTCGTACTGACTACCCTTGTTTTAATGATTCCAGGTAGAAGATTTTATTTAAAAGGCATCCCCGCTTTAGTTCGTCTAGCACCAGATATGAATTCTTTGGTAGCCGTTGGAACATTAGCTGCATATCTATTTTCTATAGTGGCTACCTTCATTCCAGACACACTCCCTTCGGGAACAGTCAATGTTTATTATGAAGCTGCTGCGGTTATTGTTGCTTTAATCTTACTTGGTCGTTTTCTTGAAGCAAAAGCAAAAGGACGTACTTCAGAAGCGATTCAACGTTTAGTCAGTTTACAAGCTAAAACAGCTCATGTTCACCGTGATGGACAAATGCTTGAGATTGCAATTGATCAAGTTATTGCTGGTGACACGGTGATTGTAAAACCGGGTGAAAGAATACCTGTTGATGGAAAAGTGACTGATGGAAATAGTTTTGTCGATGAATCCATGATTACAGGTGAACCGATACCTGTTGAGAAAGTGATTGGTAGCGATGTGGTAGGTGGTACGATTAATCAAAATGGAACACTCACTTTTACAGCATTAGCCGTTGGTGGTGAAACCATGCTGGCGCAAATAATTCGCTTAGTTGAGCAAGCACAAGGCTCTAAAATGCCGATTCAAGCGGTAGTCGATAAAATCACCTTATGGTTCGTACCAGCAGTAATGATTGCAGCAGTGCTGACATTCTTAGTTTGGTTAATTTTCGGCCCATCTCCTGCCCTAACTTTTGCCTTAGTAAATGCAGTCGCAGTACTGATTATCGCTTGTCCATGTGCTATGGGTTTGGCAACACCTACATCGATCATGGTGGGTACAGGTCGTGGTGCAGAATTAGGCGTGTTGTTCCGTAAAGGCGAAGCTTTACAGCTATTAAAAGATGCAAAAATTGTAGCTGTTGATAAAACAGGTACTTTAACTGAGGGACATCCAGAATTAACTGATTTTGAAGTCACATCTCAGTTTGAACGAGATCAAGTTTTGGCTGCTGTAGCTGCTGTTGAATCCCGATCAGAACATCCTATCGCAAAAGCGATTGTTGATCAGGCCAAACTAGAGAACTTAGTTCTTCCTAAAGTTAATCACTTTAATTCGGTTACGGGTATGGGTGTATCTGCAGTGATCAATGATGATATTCAAATTAATATCGGTGCTGATCGTTATATGCAGCAGCTTGGTATTGAAGTACAGCCCTTCGCAACAACTGCTTTACGTTTAGGTGATGAAGGTAAATCACCACTTTATGTTGCGATGAATGGTCAACTAGCAGGAATTATAGCGGTTGCAGATCCAATTAAATCCACGACTCCCGCAGCGATTCATGCTTTACACCAATTAGGGCTGAAAGTCGCAATGATCACTGGAGATAATGCACGTACTGCTCAGGCGATTGCAAAACAATTAGGAATTGATGAGGTGATCGCTGAAGTCTTACCTGAAGGAAAAGTTAATGCAGTCAAAGAGCTAAAATCCCAATATGGTCATATTGTCTTTGTTGGTGATGGCATTAATGATGCCCCTGCATTAGCTGAAGCCGATGTAGGTGTAGCGATAGGTACAGGTACAGATGTTGCAATTGAATCGGCAGATGTCGTGCTCATGTCTGGCAATATGCAAGGTGTAACAAATGCAATCGCCTTATCCAAAGCCACAATCGGCAACATTCATCAAAACCTGTTTTGGGCTTTTGCTTACAACACCATGCTAATTCCTGTTGCCGCTGGAATATTATATCCAAACTATGGAATTTTAATGTCACCCATCTTTGCTGCAGGAGCTATGGCATTATCTAGCGTCTTTGTATTAGGAAATGCACTACGTCTACGTCGTTTTCAACCACTCTCAATACATCTAGGTTGAGGAGAATAAGATGAATATTGGTAAAGTATCTCAAGCTTCAGGGGTCTCAACCAAAATGATTCGATACTATGAACAGATTGGTTTGATCCCGACTGCGGGGCGTAATAATGCAGGTTATCGCTCCTACTCAGCGACTGATATTGAACGTTTAAAGTTTATCAAGCGAAGTCGAGAATTGGGATTTTCAGTTGTGGAAATCTCAGATTTGCTTGATCTGTGGAATGATCGCAATAGACAAAGTGCTGATGTAAAACGCTTAGCACTCGGACATATTGAGAAATTAGAACAACGCATAAACGACTTACAGCAAATGGCGAATACGCTGAAAGATTTAATCAATTGCTGCGCAGGTGATGATCGACCTGAATGTCCGATTCTTGAGGGTCTCAAAGAACCGAGCAATGAAAATAAGGAACAGCATCACCATAATGACCTGCTGTCAATTTCACCATTAGCGAAGAAAAAATAAGGTATTAAAAAGGGCTACGAAAATGTAGCCCTTAAACTTTGTCTAAATGATTTTAGCGCGGTGGGAAACCTGCTTCAGTCAATGCTTCAGCAACCTGCTCTTGTGTTGCTGTTGTTTCAACTGTCACTTTACGACTTGGTGGATCAGTAATCACTTTAGCATTTGCATCCAAAGCTTGAATTGCTCGAGTAACACCGCGAGCACAACCACCACACGTCATATTCTCTACATGGAATTCCATGATATCTCTCCAATAAAATAGATAGTTAATAGAATATATTCCTTCCCATCATTGTAAGGTCAAGCGATTTTTTACTTGATCCTCTTTAGAGTTAGGTTACACCTTAGCTACAAGAAAAAACTCGGAGAACAACTCCAAGTTTAATTCAATGATTTCCACCTAAATCATGCGGTTAATGTGGTGCAGGGCCACCTACTATCGGCTTAGGTTTAGGACTTAACCAAATTAATAGACTCGCAAACACAAACACCAAAGCCAAAATCATAAAGACATGATTTGCTGAAATCGTAATTGCTTCTTTATCGACAAGATTGGCGATCGTTGCCAAAGTAGCATCAGAAGAAAACCCATTTTGCAGCAATGTATTTTGAACCTCTTGTGGATGCAATGAATTAACCATTTCACTACGCGCCACTTTGGTGTGATCATCCCAAATCGTAACTGCAATCGAAGCACCGATTGCCCCTGCCATGGTTCTTAGAAAATTCATCAAACCTGCAGCAGATGCCATTTCTTGGGGAAGAACCGAGCCCATTGCAATATTAGACAACGGAATAAAGAAAAATGGGACAGCAAAACCCTGCAATATCTGAGGCCAAGCCAATGCCATAAAATCTGCATCAGTTACCCAAAATGCACGCATTAAGGTTACAACACCCAGCAAAGCTAAACCAAAACTCGCTAAAGCACGTGGATCATATTTGGTTGATAATTTGGCTACAATTGGAGACATCGTCAAACTACCAAAGCCCATAGTTGCCGTTAGATAACCAGCCCATGTTGCGGTATATCCTAGATTGATTTGCAACCACTGTGGGATCAATACAATACTGCCAAAAAATGCCCCAAACCCAAATGCTAAGGCAGTGACAGAAACTGCAAAACCTCGATGCCTAAAAACATATAAATTTACAACAGGGTGTTTTTCGGTTAACTCCCAAATCATAAAAACAATAAAACCAATCACGGCAATTAAAGCTAAAACGATAATACTACTACTGTTGAACCAGTCCTTTTCATGCCCAAGATCAAGCATGAGTTGTAACGCACCAATCCAAAGTACCAGCAATCCTAACCCAATCGCATCTATGCGTAATTTTTCTGTTTTGGTTTCAACTACTGACAACAAACGCATCGCAGCGAGAACACAAAATATTCCGACAGGTATATTGATAAAAAATATCCAATGCCATGATAAATTATCGCTAATCAAACCACCTAAAATAGGACCGAGAATAGGTCCAATCACCGTTGTCATTGCCCATAGCCCCATCGCTTGAGCATGTTTTTCAGGTGGGAAAATACGCATCAATAATGTTTGACTCAGTGGCATTAACGGTCCACCACAGAGTCCTTGTCCGATCCGGAAAAAGACCAACATTTCTAATGAAGTCGCTAGACCACATAAAAATGAAAAGACCGTAAAGCCAATCAAACCAAAGACAAAGACACGAACCGTGCCAAATCGCCCTGCCAACCATCCAGTTAAAGGAACACAGATGGCTTCAGCCACTGCGTAAGACGTAATCACCCAAGTTCCTTGAGAACTTGAAACGGCGAGGTTACCAGTGATATGAGGAACAGAAACGTTAGCAATCGTCGTGTCTAACACCACCATAAAGTTAGAAAGTGCAATTACAAAAGCTGCAAGCAATAATCGCCCACCACTAAGTTCTGCAAAAGGATTCTGAGTCTTCATAATGAATTACTTCGATGCGAGATCAATATCTACTTGCATTGAAAGACCTACTCGCAGAGGATGCTCAGCCAACTCTTTAGGATCTAAGGTGATGCGCACAGGTAAGCGCTGAACCACTTTAATCCAATTTCCAGTCGCATTTTGTGCAGGAATCAATGCAAAAGCAGCACCTGTTCCACCTGAGAAACCTTGAACTTTGCCGTGATAAACGACTTCATCCCCATATAAATCAGATGTTAATGTCACAGTTTGACCTGCTTTCACTTTTGCCAATTGGCTTTCTTTGAAGTTGGCATCTACATATAACGCTGAAACTGGTACGACAGACATCATGACTGTTCCAGGTGCAACACGCTGTCCAATTTGAATATTCTTACGTGTTACAACACCATCTACAGGGGCACGTATAACCGTTCTTTCCAAATCTAATAATGCTTGATCAACATGTGCTTTTGCCACTAAAACATCTGGGGTTGAAGCCTCATTGACACCTTGAATCAAAGCATCGTTTGCAGCCAAAGTACTTACCGCAGCATTACGACTCGACATAGCTTGAGCAAGTCCTGCTTGAGCAAGCTCTAAACTAGCTTTTGCAGTCGAAACAGCACTTTGTGATTTACTTAATTCTTCTTTAGAAATTGCACCTGAAGCAGCTAGGTCGTTACGACGTTTTAACTCTAAACTCACTCGATCATATTCAGCTTGGGCTTTATTGACTTGAGCTTGAGCACTTGTGATTTCATCTTTAGTTACGATCACTTGTGAATTCAGAGAACTGCTATTTGCTTGGCTTTGTTTGTATTGACGTTGTGCTTTTGCTAGCTCCGCTTGAGCCTGTGCAAGTTGAATTTGTGCATCTCGTTGGTCGATTTTAACTAAGATATCGCCACGTTTAACCTGCTGTGTATCCTTCACTAAAACTTCAGCAACTTGTCCACCGATCATAGAGGTCACTTGTGCTGTTTCAGCACCAACATAGGCATTATCAGTGCTTACAGAATGATGAAAAAATAATGCCCAAATCCCATACAAAATTGCAGCTATGATAAGAATCAGGGCAAATAGTCCTAAAAACTTTTTACGCTTTGCTTTCATTGCATCATCAGAAATAGCTTCAGATAAAGCTTGCTGTTCGTTGGTTTGGGAGTCAGTCATAAATTATTCCTGAAAATTAAATAGATCATTTACTTCTGTTTTAATCAGCCGATCAGTCTATGTATCGAAACTTAACCGAAAGTTAAAAACAAAAGATAAATATGAACAAAAATTTCAGTGCATTCTACCGACAAATAATCATATTACGAGAATAAAAAAAATAACTGATGCGTTCAGTTCTAGCATTTTGATAATAATCAAAACTATTTGTTTTCAGAAATAAAAAAAAGCGCCGAATGGCGCTTTTTTGAAATTTTTCAAAAAATTAGAAAGCATATGATGCGATTGCAGTCGCTATTGGCTTATCGTCATCATTGACCATCGTCATGCGCATCGTGCATCCCTTACGCCCTAAACGTAAAGTTTCTGCACGAGCGATAAAATATTTACCACGACCAGGTGCAAGATAATCTACACGTATATCAACAGTAGCCAAACGAGAAACTTTTTTAATAGTATCGGGTAAATCCTCAGGCGTTGCACGGCGATATAGCTGTTCCATTGCAACCACTCCACCAATACTATCCAACATCGTTGCAGCAACACCACCATGCAAAATCTGGAACGCAACATTACCAATCAACTCTGGTTGCATCTCAATGTAGCCTTCAATTTGATCATCAACTACACGCATGACCATGCCACAGTGCTTAAAAAATGGTGAAGAATTAAATGCTTTACAAAGCTGTTTTAATACCACGCCATGATCGGCTTTAGCACCTAACTGAATATTACCTGTCCAGTTTTTCTTTACATCATTCATACGCTGCCTGAATCCATAGATCGAAGCTGATGAGCGTTGATAAATGCCTGCAAAAGCCCATGACTTATCATGAACACTGCATCACATGATCAAAATTTCAACAGCCCTTTTGAAACATCCCATAATTTTTACAAAACCAAAATTATAGGGCTACAATAGTGAGGACATCGAATTGACCTAAGCCGCTAAGTTCTCCCCTAGCATGACTTAAATGATTCAATTATTCCTATAGTGTAATACTGAACATCGAGATTGTTATGACTTATACGTTCAATCGTCCTGCTTTCCCTGCGACTCGCATGCGCCGTATCCGTAAAAATGACCAATTACGAGCGATGGTAAGCGAAACACAATTGACAGCTAATCACTTGATTTATCCAGTTTTTGTACTACCAGGACAACAGCAAGTTCAAGACATTCCGAGCATGCCAAATATACAGCGTTTATCTGCTGATTTATTGCTCAAAAAAGCAGAACAACTTCTTGAGTTAGGTGTTTCAAAGCTTGCATTATTTCCCGTTACCCCACAAGAAGACAAAAGTTTAACTGCTGAAGCAGCATGGCATGAAGATGGATTAGTACAAACCACTTGCCAATTACTAAAAAAAGAATTACCTGAAATGGTACTCATCACTGATGGTGCACTTGATCCTTATACCACTCATGGTCAAGATGGCATTATCGATGAAACAGGCTATGTGTTGAACGATGAAACTGTTGAATGCTTAATTAAACAAGCATTGAGTCATGCTGCGGCAGGTGCAGATGTTGTTGCTCCAAGTGACATGATGGATGGTCGTATCGGAGCAATCCGTCAAGCACTTGAACAAAACGGTTTTATTTATACCAATATCATGGCGTACTCTGCTAAATATGCATCAAGTTTCTATGGTCCATTCCGTGATGCAGTTGGCTCTGCTAGCAATCTAAAAGGTGGCAATAAATATAATTATCAAATGGATATCGGCAACCGTGCAGAAGCATTACATGAGATTGCTTTAGACATCCAAGAAGGTGCGGATATGGTCATCGTTAAACCAGGAATGCCATATCTAGACGTTGTTCGCGAAGTAAAAGATACTTTTGGCGTACCAACCTTTGTCTATCAAGTTAGCGGTGAATACGCGATGCTTGCAGGAGCTATCCAAAATGGCTGGTTATCGGACAGCGTTATCTTAGAATCATTAATGTGCTGTCGTCGTGCAGGTGCAGACGGTATCTGGACTTATTTTGCTGAAGAAGCCGCACGTAAACTCAAAGAGATGAAATAACTCTCCGAAGCTACAACACTCCTCACCTCTTTAACAAGGAGGGAGGAATCTTTAAATTGGTTTGACGTTAATATGCATATTGCCATCATTGGTGCAGGGATCAGCGGCTTAATGACAGCTCTGGAACTTGCTGAACAAGGCTGTTTTGTTGATATTTTTGATCAACAGCAAGCAGGTCAAGCTGCATCTTGGGCTGGTGGTGGTATTTTATCGCCTATGTATCCGTGGCGATATGCACCCGAAGTTAACCAATTAGCTCAGTTTGGAAAACCGCTCTATCAAATGTGGAATGAAAAACTCTACCCAATCACTGGGATTGATTTTCAGATTCACGATACAGGAATGCTAATTTTCGATCAGGACGATTTTGATATTGGGTTGAGCTATGCAGCTAAGTTCAATGAACCGATGCAACAATCAGAATATTTAAGTCAGAATCAGCTCAATCAGATTAATCCTCGTGTTTCAGCAAAATTCGAAGAAGCCATTTATTTTCCTCATCTATCCAATGTGCGGAATCCTCGCCTACTTCAATCGCTGATTAGTTATTTGAAACAACATCCTTTGGTTCGTTTTTTTGAACATAGTCCAATCGAAAAATTAATCATTCAAAAACATAAAATTAAGGGCTTGCAGAGCGAAGATGGTCACCAACACTTTGCTGATCATGTAGTTTTAACTTCAGGTGCGTGGACAAAGCATTGGGAAGAACAGTTACAACTGAATATTCCTGTTCGTCCTATCCAAGGTCAAATGTTGTTATTCAAAACACCTGAAAATTGGCTTCCAACGATGTGCATGAATCAAGTGATGTATCTGATTCCACGTCAGGATGGTCATATCGTCTGTGGTTCAAGTATGGCGGACTGCGGTTTTAATACCACTGTAGATGATCAAACTCAGCAAGACATTTTGACAGCGTGCCTAGAAATGGTTCCTGAGCTAGCTCAATTTCCAATCGTAAAACGTTGGGCAGGCTTGCGCCCTAGCTCACCACATGGCATCCCATACATAGGGGCCATTCCAGAGGTTGAAAATTTGTGGGCAAACTTTGGACATTTCCGCAATGGATTATGTATGGGAGCAGGTTCAGCACAACTGCTGCGTCAGCTCATTCTAGAGCAACCGACATGTGTTGAACCAAACGCGTACTCTCCAACCCAACTACGAAAGAAACTCTTAGTCGTCGAGTAAAATTTCACCTAATGCCATATCTAAAGTTGGATATTGAAACTCAAAACCAAGAGCTTGTAAGGCTTTAGGCTGTACATATTGACCATTTAAAATCAATTGTGATTGTTCGCCTAGAGCAAGCTCAAATACGAACTTTGGCAATGAGATAAAGGGTTTCCGCTTTAAGATTTTGCTAGCAATCTTAACGAATTGCTGTTGATTTGTTTGCTCAGGTGCAACGAGATTGTAAACCTTCTGCGCACTATTGGAGTCAAGTAAAAACACTATTGCACTTAACACATCTTGGATATGAATCCACACTACTGGCTGTTGCCCTGAACCAATCTTACCCGCGGCATTTAATCGAATCGGCAACAACATTTGCGGCAAAATTCCACCACCTTGACCAAATACAACCCCTAAACGAATAATTTTCGTATTCTGTTGGGAAAACTTTAAAGCCGTTTGTTCCCAAGCTTGGCAAAGCTCAGACATAAAAATTGCCTGTGCTGGGGTGTTTTCATCACAACTGGTATTCCACTGCTCTTGTGGATCAATACCATAGTAGCCAATCGCTGAGCCAGAAATAATGCATTTAGGAAAAATATGTTGCTGTTGCAACCACTCATAAAGTCGTTGGGTGGTATTGACACGACTATTAATTAATTGCTGTTTACGCTCACTACTCCAGCGTTTCTGACCAATATTTTCGCCCGCAAGATTGATGACATAATCAATTTGTTGGGTTTGAATCTGCTCAAATGAAGTCACCCATTGCAGATCAGGGTGTTGTGAAGATTTATTCGTTTATCGTGTTAGCGCAATGACCTTGTACTGTCTTTTCAACAAAAAAGGTAAAAGATGAGAACCAATAAATCCACTCGCCCCTGTTACCAATACAGTCAATTTTTGCATCGCACTACCTATCAAAAATCATGTGTATAGATAGTCTTAACAGAACAAGGGTGAATTACAAGTGAACTTTATTAACCTAGTTAAACATCTTGTTCGCCATTCGTTGTGCTTGTGCGCCATAGAACCACAATGTGATCAAATATAGAGGTATTGCAAGCATCAACCACATTACTACAACGATCACAAGAAAATTTGGCTGCTGTAAATACGCAATAAAGTTCTGCCAAACTTCAGGATCATTGCGACTAAAAATGAATAACCCGAGTAATAATCCAAATAAGTTGTACCCCCAAAAAATTAAACTAAACATCAAAGTGAGTTTCTTTTTTTCAGTTGCAGTTGGGGCACGGCGTTGCTGTTTTAAAAATTTGAATAAAACAAAAATAATAGCAATCAAATACGGAATTGCTGTGAGTACACCTGCAATATTATTTGGTAAAATAGCAGCCAGCACGCCTGCTACCAAAGTTGAAACCAAACAAATAATAAAAAACCATAAATAATATAAACGAAGTGAAATCATGTAGTTAAACCCAATTTGAGTGGTTTCATTAATTAATTATAAATTTTTTTCACTTTTTTTTCATTTTTATGTCAACCGATCAACATTCTATAGCGTTATATAGGGTACAAGGTCGCAGCAACCGAATCTAAATTGCACGGCATCCGCAACGATTTTCGGTGACCTTTCATTATGACTCTCCATCTTTAGCATTTGTTTTGTTAGCAGCCAAAACTTTTGATAAAGATTTTGACCGACGATTTATCATCACTCGAATCGTCGGTTTTTATTTTTCTAATGATACAAAAATAAAAATATAGGATTAGCCATGAACTCGATTATCTATTTTGAAATTCAATCCTCCAATCCCAAACGCGATACTCAATTTTATCAAGGTGTCTTTGGTTGGCATTTCAAGCATGTTGATGGCTTACCCATCGAATATTATCGTATCGAAACGGAAGGGATTCATGGTGGATTACTTCAACGTCCAGTCGCAATCCCCTCAACTGAATGTGGTACCAATGCTTTTACCTGTACGATTGAAGTAGACAATTTTGATGAAACCGCAGCCAAAATTTTAAGCTTGGGCGGTCTTATAGCGATGGATAAATTTGCGATTCCTCATCGTTGTTGGCAAGGCTATTTTCTCGACCTAGACAATAATGTCTTTGGTATATGCGAAATAGATGAGAATGCAAAATGACAGTGTTATACTAAATTTCATAAAATTAAGATAGTTAATTCAAATAAAAATGAAATGTCCAAACTGTCAAAACGAAGTTGTGAATGAGAATATCAATATCCAAACGGATATGGGGAAATGTCAAAACTGCAATCATCTATTCAGAGTATCTGAAAATTTTGATTCATCACCCCAATTCGCTTTTGATATTAATCAACCACCCAAAGGTGCTTGGTATAAAAATGACATGCAAGAAATTAAACTTGGTGCAACCTTAAGAAGTCCAATCGCCTTTTTCTTGGTTCCATTTATGCTGATATGGTCAGGCGGTTCATTGGGTGGGATTTATGGTACCCAAATAGCAAACCAAGAATTTAGTCTTTTACAAAGTTTATTTGGTATCCCATTTATCATCGGCACATTAATCTTTGGTTTTTTTACTTTACTCGTCCTGTTTGGAAAAGTTGAACTCACCATAGATCGTCAAGGTGGAAAGGTTTTTACAGGCATTGGGAAATTAGGTAAATCCAAATCTTTTATGTGGAATGAAGTGAGTCGAATCAGAGAAAATCATATTCAAAATGCTTCCAACAAACAACAAGGACAAATTTTTATAGATGCCGCGCAACCCATTCGCTTTGGTTTGGGCTTATCTCCAGAACGTCAACATTATATATTTCATGCATTAAAACGAATACAAATGCAGTATAAACCTGAAAGAAGATAATTCATGGCTTTTCCAATTGAGGAACAATATATTTTAGACGCTGAAAAAGAACTCAACCTTGTATTTCCATCATCTTTTAAAAATAAAATGATGATCGAAAATGGTGGCGATGTTTTTGTTGAAAATGATAATTGGCAAATTTTCCCATTTTTCGATCAATCCAATCAAAAAAGAAAAATACGTACATGCAACCATATCTTGCATGAAACAAAAATTGCGAAACAATGGACTGGCTTTCCATTACATGCCATTGCGATCGCCCGTAATGGATGCGGAGATTATTTAATTTTTCTTCCGCAGAAACACGCCCCACATACGCTTTCAGATCTAGTCCATATTTGGTTTCACGGCACCAATGAAATTCAAGCAGTTGATTTAGATTTTAAAACGTTGATATAGAGCCTATGTTAAAATGCTAAATCAACTTATCGCATCGGTATTTGATGATTAAAATAAAAATTTGGAATTATTTACCCTGAAACTGTGGCAAACGTCTTTCCAGCATGGCTCGAACACCCTCTTGAGCATCCTCAGATTCAAATAGTGGTTTAAGGTAGTTATCCATTTTATCAAAGGCAACTGTATGCCCTAAAGTCACTCCATCGGTTGCAGAAGCTAATAGAGCCTGCACAGCAAGTGGCGCAGCAATACAAATCTCTTTAGCAACTTCGATCGCACGCTCAAGTTGCTTACCTTTTTCTATAACCTCAGAAACAAGATTCAACTCATTGGCTTTTTGAGTATCAAAGGTTTTACCTGTAAGCAAATAAGGCATCGCTTTTTGCCAACCTGCTGCCTGTACAAAACGAACCGTTGCACCGCCAAAAGGCATAATCCCTCGTAGTACTTCGAGTTGCCCAAACACAGTATCTTCACTAGCTATTACCACATCTGCATTGAGCATGAGTTCCACTCCAGCGGTATAACAAATACCCTGCACTGCAACCACAACAGGTTTAGTTCTATGTCTTCCTCCAACGCCCCAAGGATTAATTTGAGCATCGGCAAAATTAAAAATCCCATGCGGAATTTTCGCTTGTAATTCCACTAGGTCTAGACCAGCGGTAAAATGATCACCATGCGCAAAAATGACAGCACAACGTAATTCAGGATTATTTTCATATTCTGTTAATGCTAAAGATAAATCATCAATCATATGGCTATCAAAGGCATTGCGTTTTGCCACACGATCTAAACCGATCAACATAATATGATCAATCATTTCACGGCTTACTTTTCCTAAGCTCATTTTCTATTTCCTCATTTTTTTAATAACTTCGACTCTACTGTCAAATATAAATTTATCCAGTCATTGCTGATTCGTTCCTGTTCCAGTCGCTTATTTTTATAGCAATTCTTTCTTAAAGCATGAAACAAACTCAACTCTTCTGCTGTTAAATATTGCGGTTCGCTAAAGACAGAATCAGGTTCATCGACCATTTTATCCTGAAATTGCAGTACTGTGGCTTCATCCATCATTAAAGGAATAACATCCGGAATTTTTTGGCGTACCATGCTCAGGATATTTAAACCCTCTGAATCCAGATCACCCCAGTAATAAACTTTTTTATGTTGTAGCCAAGCCGCATTGAGCCATTTGATATTTTTACCGCCGCCACAGACCACGATACTGTTTTCCAACATAGGTAAGGCTAAACCTGACTGAATATTTTCAACCACAATAATATGTTGGGCAGGCAATTCAAATTCTGTCAATACATCAGTCGAAAGCTGAAAGACTGGAAATCCACCCAATGATTGTTGCACTTTGGCACATAAGGGTTTGATCATTAGCCAGCCTTTAGGATGATCCAGACAATTAAGCCAACTGAGTAATCCACCTGTTGCTTGTATTTCGCCTTGATGCAAGACATCACAAATAGCTTCCACAAAAATCAGATTTTTTTCTAAAAATTTGGTATCGACATGCTGTAAAGGCAATGCTCTTAAATAATGCCCTGCGCCCATATTTGCTTTAAGCTGGGCAATCAAGTGGATCAGTAATTGCCAATCATGTTCAGGGTATTGTTCAATCTGTTCTAAATATTCAATTAATGTAGAAAATAGTGCATATTCTATATGTGGCTCTACAAATAGCTGTTGCAACAGAAAGGAAATTTTGTCTGAAATTTTTTTAAGTCTCTGTTGCTGTCCTAACAACTCCACCATGACATCTAATGTAGGAATGACCAGTTTGACAGGGACATGCTGTGTTGCCAACTGTTTAAATTGACGTTGTTGCCATTCCACCAGATCAGGATAGGCAAAATTTTTCCATGTCTTAAAAAATGTATGGAAATGATCTATATCTGCAAATGCCTGCTGACCTGTCGGGGCTTTGAGTGAAAGTACAATCGGGAATGGACGTTGATGGCGCAAACGTTGTTTTAAATGCCGTGGATGATCCCATTCTTTCTTGCGTAACTGAGCGATGGCATCATCAGGCAAAATTCCCCATGCTACTGTTTTAGCCATGAAGCTCAATTCCAAGTTGCTGCGCCTCGGTGGCTATGGTCTGTTTGCGTTGCTGCATCCGTTCATCAATCTCTTGCCATGTGACTTCACATAAATGACTTTCATGTTGGTCAATATCACGTTCAGCAATCAGTAATGATCGGGCAGATTCACGTGCCAGATTCAGGTTTTTATAGGGTGTAATCAGATTGACATGTATTTTCAGTGCCTTAAATACTTTTAGCACACGACGACTAACTGCTTCAGCGGTATTGGAAAAAGCTTCATCTAAAAATACAGTGCTATAAATCGGGTAATCATAACCATCAGGTGTCAATACATAAGCTAAACTTGCTGCGACAATGGTACCTGCAAAGGATTCTTTTTCACCGCCTGATTTTCCACTAGAGGATTCCAACACATCCCTTATTTCACTTGTTTGCGCATCCACTTCTTCGGCATGGAATGACATTTGATAACGAGGATCAAGCAAACGTAAACTTTCCTGATTATTGGCAGTTGCCGAGCTACTGGCTCTGTCCAAAATCGCCATTAACTCCGCCAAGTGTTTAAAACGACGTTCATATTCTTCACTATTCACGCCAGATAAAACCTGTTTTAAACGTTGTTCGAAATCGTGTACATGTGGATATTTTTCTTTCTTATAGCCCAGTCTTAAATAGCTGCCGAGCTTAAATTCCGTGCGTTGTAATACCTGATTAATCATGTCAATTCGGTCAATGATTTCTTCCCGATTTGCATTCAATTTATCCTGAATCACACTTAAAGACTGAGCGGTGTGTTTATGCAAACGTTGCTGGAATTGCTCAACCAGATTCGGCAAACCCTCCTGCTGTAATTCCTGCAAATAGGCAACATAATCTTCTAAAGCAGCCAGCCCTGTCGCCCATTCTCTTTGTAAAGGAATATGTGCCCATTTATCTTTACTGCGGAATGACACCATAATGCCATTGGCTGTATTGCTAAGCGTCGTTTTTTGGTCATTTGCCTGCTCAATTAAACGCTCAAGTTTTCGTTCGGCTTCTGCCTGCAACGCATCATCTAGTTGTTTGACTTCGCCTATCCGTTGTTTCAATAACTGTCGAGCATCATCACTGATTCCGTGCTCGGCTGCTTGTTGTGCTTTTTGCTGTTTTAACTGGGTATCACGATGTTGCTGTTCTAACTGACCTCGGATTTTTTGTGACTCACCTTTTTGTAAGCGAATCTGTTTGAGCTCATTTTTTGCATCTTCCCAACGCTGGCGAGCCTGTTCAGCATCAGAATCTGCCTGCTGTAAACGCTGCAAGTCCTGTTGGGTTTGTTGCTGACGTTGTTGCCAATACGGTAAATTAATAGTATCCCATTGATAACGCTGCAATCTTTCCCACAAGCCTTTTTGCTGATTCACATTATTAAGTAACTGCCGAGCCTGTTCAATCTGTTGGTATAGCTGTTTAAGCTGTTGTTCTAACTGACTATATTCATGCTTAAGCAAGCTCAGACGAGAGGTATTGGAAAAGCCCAGACACCATGCTTTACGATCATCAACACGTTGTTGGTCTTTTTTCTCAAAGCGTCCTCGTTCTAAATGAATTAAGCCCTGTTGAGTCATGGAAAATGGCATATGATCCAGTATTTGGGTATCACTCACGCAATTTAAATCAAAACGCTGTAAATGCTGTTTTAACCAGTCACGATAGGCGTGTTCTCGCCAAAGCAACTTCCCAAGAAAACCATTGTCCTTAAAATGGACATGCTCCACTTGTTCTAGATTAACCACCTGTAAACGCACATGGGTTTTATTATTACGCGCATTGACCCATTTGGTCACCATCGAATAACGATCCTGTGGCACAAGTAATGCAGTTTTGAGTCCACCTAATGCTCGCTCAATCGCGCCTTGCCATGCTTTTTCGTGCTCTTTAACATCAATCAATTCCCCAATAAACATCAGTTCATGTTCATCAAAAGATAAATGCTGTTTTAATTCATCACGTAAACGCAATAAATGCACATCATGAATATTACTATCGGGTCTGGCTTCAATTTCCTGAATATCTTCCTGAATATCTTTGAGCTGTTGTTGGGTTTGTGCGTATTTTCCACTGATTTCAGCAAATTCATCCTGACGTTGCTTGGTATCCTGTTCAGTATTGACCAATTTTTCAGTCGCAATGCCCTGATTTTCCAGCAAAGCATGCTCGGTTAAATCATCCGCAAGTTGTAACTGTCGGGCATCGTCCTGATAACGAGATGCTTCTATAACCAGACTTTTGAGTTTATCTGTAATAAAACCCAGTTCTTTGTGCAGATTTTCAATCTGATGACCACCCAACTGTAAATATTCCTCATGACGACGTTCCTGCCGTGTCTCTGCATCCTGTTCCAGTTGTTCAATCTGCTGAAATTGTTGTTTGAGTTGTAGCAATTCCTGTTCAAGCTGCTGTAACTTTTCAGTCCATAATGCGGCAAATAATTCACCAAAATAAGCAGCAATCGATTGTTTTTCCAAATGAAGCTGCGCTAAACGCTGCGTCAATTCGGCAATTTGTTCAGCACATTGTGGCAAACGCTCTAAATGCTCCACCTGTTCACGCGTATCCACCAGATGCTTATAATTGGCTTCTAAATCAGCAAATTCATTCACCGCCGTTTGTGCAGTTTCTCGTAAATTACTCGGCTCTAATACCAATTCCCGAATCAGCTTGGTTAAATCATCAATTTTCTTTAAACCCAATGCTCGGGAAAGTAATGCAGGTGCATTCTGATTGTCCATAAATAAATATTTACGGTACATATCCTGATAGCTTTTAAAATCACTTTCAAAATAATGAATACGCTGATCTGTCTTGGGATTAAAATGCTGTTTCAGTTGGCGTGTATTACCATCGGCAAAAATCTCTAATACTTCAGTCAGTAAGACATTGCGACTGGCTATCATATATAAACGATTGACATCACTGAGTGAATTTTTGCCTTGTCCAAGCCAAAACAAGCCAATCAGTGTAATCTGAGAACCATCCTCTGCAATATACAAGGCTCGTAGTGCCGTGGTTACAGCTTTTTCTCGTTTACTTTTGACTTTGGTACTGGAACCATCATGTTCAGAGCCGTAACTGCCGCGCATATAGGTCACTAAAGAACGATCTGAACGGTCACCCTGTGCGGCTGCTACGTTAAAACTGGCTTTGCTGGCAGGTTGTAACAATGCCATCAGTCCATCAATAAAGGTAGATTTACCAGCACCATTGTCACCTGTAATCAACGTCCCTTCAGGATCAATTCGGGCTGTATGTAAATTATGGAATGAGCCCCAGTTAAACACGGAAATCTCAGCCAGACGAATTTGTCCCTGAGCAAATAAAGTATCCAAAGTCATTTCTTGCATTATACCTTTCCTTTATTCTGCTCGCATTGATGCATAGCTGCTTTATCTGCCAGTTGCTCATATTCGGTCAATAAACTTTGTAGAAATTCAGCATTGACCACATAACGGATAATCGGTGTAATTTCATAACGTCCATCCTCACCTCGTATTACACTGAGAATTTTCTTTTCACTGAATTTATCTAGTGTGCCACTTAGTTTTTTACGGTCTTTACTGTCATGATTGGTAATCGGAATAAAAGGAATCAAACTTGCCTGAATTCGTTCCAGATCAATAATAATTTTTTGCTCACCTGCGGTTTCCCGCTCCTGATAATATTTCCGTAAAATGAGTAATACCAAAGTGTCATATAAGGTTAAGGTACGCTTTCGAATCAGCGTAGGGAAATCATCTGATAATGCTGTATCGTCATTTTCATCATTGATGTTTTCAGTATTAATAATATACGCCACGCCCTGTTTGGCATCTAAAACCAGTTGAATATATACTTCGGCAAGATGCTGGCGAATCACTGTTTCATAACGACATAACACATCAAACAGTTTTAGATTTTCAGCTGCCAGAATCGTTCCCTGTCGCATCAAATAGACCAAAACCCGTCTGGCTTCATGCGGCATACTAGATAGTTCATCACTTAACTGTAAATCGCTCTCCACCTCTTGATCTGCTTCAACTTCTATCAGTTCTTCTTCGACTTCGACTTCGACGATGCGCTGCGGTTGAATATCATGATTTTCGTCTGATGTTGGGCGACGCACCCTATCAAAAAAACTGCTCTCTTGTGGTTGCATGTCTCTACACTCTTATAATGCCAATTCATCTAAATTTTCAGGGAATAATTCTGCACTTAAATAATAGGTCGGGATACGGGCTTGTAGATTCACGCCATGTTGATCCTGAAATTGAATCTGCTCATTTTGTTCTGTTAATTGCGGCGCTTTAATGGCTTTGGCAATTCGTAAGTATGCCACCAATTCCTCCAGACCTGCCTGTAATGGATGTTCTTGGGTTAAATGTGCAATACTCATAATCCCTTTTTTCAGCAATGTATGGCGTGCTTTCTCAGCAACCTCTCGTACCTGCACACTGTCCAGATAGTGCAGCATTTGATTACTCGGTTCTTTACGATTTTGTTGTTGCTGTACGCCACGTGTATCCATGTGTTCATTCGGACTTTTCAAAGCAAAATTTTCAGGTGAGCTGATCTGAACCGAACCGACTGCCAAATCCACCTGCATTTCGGTTTTTAAATCACACTGCTGTTCCAGTGTTAAATTCACTGCCTGTTTTTCCAGTTGCGATAGCAAACGCTCGATCATACGATTTTCCAGTGCAGCTCCACTTTCAATATATGCCCGCAATCCCTCTTCAGTACGGCGACGCACCTGAAATACCCGACCACTTTCCCGCGCCAGTTCACGCATGAGCTGTCCTAGATATTTCTTTTGTGCTTCACTAAGTTGCTGTGCTACAGGGTGATTGAGAATACTGCGTAGTTGTTCCCGAAACTCAGTGGAACGATCCTGATCCTGTAATAATTGACAGAAACCATCAAAAGCACTGCCAGCATCGCTCTTGGCAAGTAATTGCTCTTTTTGCATCAATGCCAGTAACACTTCACCTCGTGAAGCGTTGCCCTCAATCATATCAATTCTTAACTCTTTATCTAACTGACGAATTTCATCTTCGACTCGCCTAAAATCACCTGTTAAAATAGAAGCCAGTTGATAAATTTCCCGAATCCGTTCTCGTTGCTCCGTTTCATTGAGCTGCGTAACCACCCCTGCATGCAAGTCATCAATTTCTTGTTGAATCTGGGCTTTCTTTTGTTCTAATAAGTTGACACGATCATCAATACTGTCGCTAATGGCAACCACGAAATCCCGTACTGCATCCTGTACAATTCTCAAATGTGATGCAGTAGTACTGCTATGACGCTCGTCCAGATTGCGACAAAAACGCAATACTGTTTCACTGGCATCAGTCTTGCTGAGCATGTCGTCCATTTCACGCAACCAGCCTGCCTTAATCCAGCTATTTAAATAATAGGCTGCATTATTTTCGGTTTGCCACAATCCCTGTTCGCGACTATATTTAATAAATTCATCCAGTAAGCTTCGGGCACGACCATAGGGAACTTCGGTTTCTTCGACAAATAAATCGGCAATAAATGCTAAAATGTGTGGTGCATTTTCTGCTCTTAATAATTTCCAGACTGGACTTTCATGATATAAACGGCGGTAAGTTGCCTGTATCCCCTGAATATTCATATTTTCTCATACATCATGAATATAAAAACTTATCATATCAATAATTCAGTCAACTCTATAGTTGACTGAATAAACTCAACGACTCAAGATGTCGTAGTTATAAAAAATACATTTTTAAGCATCACTTTTAGGACTTACGCACTATTATTTATAGATTCTCTGTGGTAGCAGATGATTTTTATCGAGAATAAAGTCATCAATGAAGTTTTTGATCATTGGTCTAAATAATTTCTTCTGCCAACGATATATATTTTCAAAGATCCGCTCAAACTGGTTCTTTTGTATCTCCACGTAGGCCATCAAGGCTGAAAAAATATGATTCAAAATCAGTTTAGACCGTCTTACTTGAAACTTTTCAATATGACAAACCTGTTTAATCACTCGGTGATATTGTTCTATTTTCCAATGACTTGAATGTAATTCATGAAAACCCTCAAAGGACAATAAATCATCTTCATCTTGATACACAATATAAAACCTCTGCTGTTCTTTTAACTGAGTCTTAAATAATTGTACAAAGCCAAAATCTTTGAGCCAGACCACTTGACCCTGATGGAAATTCGGCAATAAACGCAGTTGAAACCATTGTCCTTTTTCTGGGGAAACCTTACGGTTACAGTCGATACCAAACATAAATCGAATACCATGTTTTCTTATGGTTTTTAGATTTCCAGTCGATGAATACCAACTATCACCTGTAATAAATTGAATCTTTGCACCCCAACTGAGTACTTCACTTAACATATCCATAAAGTAATCATTCTTGGTTTTACCCTCAGATTTGTCATAAATTCGGAAATTAATTGGAATATTTTGACCATTCTGATCTGTCGCATACAGGGTAATGAGATTAATCCCCTTGACGGATCGGTGGTGTTTGCCTGACCAAAAATAGCTAACTAAGTCCATATGCTGACTATATGGTTTATCTAAAACAGTATCATCAATACTGACTATAAGTTTATTATTATCAATATGTTGAATTGCTTCTTAATATAGGTCGTGAGGTGTGTAGTCTTCACGCTCTAGAAAGCGATTTACACTATCATGCGAGATATTATAAGTCTCGGCAAGTTGTGCGCAGCTAATAGAGTTCGGTTCTGTCATGAGAAAGCCCATATAAATGGGTAATGTACATGTTGCTGTAGAAGCATGTTTAGTTCGTCTGATCACAGATACTTTATAAACTATTTTAGTATTTTTTTGAATTCGTCAATGCGTAAGTCCTAACTTTTATCTTTAACCATTCTTTTGCAAATTGTCATGTACAAATTTATGCTACCTTATTCCCATACAAAAATAGGGATTTTCTATTTCATGACCGTGCGTTTTTTTCATACGTCTGACTGGCATTTGGGGCAATTCTTTTATAATCATTCCCGCCATTATGAACATGAACAATTTCTGACATGGTTACTTGAACAAATCAAACAGAAACAACCGCATGCCTTGCTGATTGCAGGCGATATTTTTGATGTGATCAATCCAAGTTCACAGGCACAAAAACAGCTTTATCAATTCCTTGCCGATGCCCATGATCTTGCACCACAGATGCAAACATTGATGATTGCGGGAAATCATGATTCAGGCTATCGGATTGAACAAGTTGAACCCTTACTTGAAAAATATAATGCCAAAACAGTCGGAGTAATTCGCTGGAATGAAGATAAAAGCTTAGATTTAGATCGTTTAATTTTGCCGATTTATGATGAACAAAAACAGATTGTCGCATGGTGCATTGCCCTGCCTTTCTTACGTTCAGCCGAAATCACAGGTTTCAATGAAAACACCACAAACAGTCAAAATGCGATTGCTTATTTACATCAACATTTAATCGCAGAAGCAAAACGCCGTAAAACCGATGATCAAGCTTTAATTCTGATGTCACATGCACATATGCAAGGTGGTGAAACTTCAGATTCTGAACGACCAATTATTATTGGTAATGAAGAAGCACTTTCAACCACGCTGTTTGACGATGAGATTGACTATGTGGCTTTAGGTCATCTGCATAAGCCACAGAAAGTTGGGCAAGATCACATCCGTTATAGTGGCTCTCCAATTCCTTTGTCATTTAGTGAAATTAACTATAAACACCAAG
Organism: Acinetobacter sp. SK-43; assembly: GCF_015351505.1. NCBI lineage: Bacteria > Pseudomonadati > Pseudomonadota > Gammaproteobacteria > Moraxellales > Moraxellaceae > Acinetobacter > Acinetobacter sp. SK-43. The sequence continues at coordinate 34,352 of NZ_JADKPY010000032.1, read as the reverse complement.
TGCTTGAAGTCACGATCGATCCTATTGAAACTGGAAATCAAGTTGAGTTTGAAGCAATTGCCATTCCACGAGCGATTCAATTACACAAAATTAAAGGTGAACTCAATGACGTCATACAGCGACTCAAAAATCTGCCACAGGGTGTCATTGAATGTATAGATCATCGTGAATATGTTGATATTGAATATCACACAGCCACGCCTCCTCAACCGAATCTCAGACAACAATTTGAAGATGCCCTGCCTAAAGATCGTTACCGTTTAGTGCGGATTTCACGACAATATTTATCCAATCAAACCAATGCAGAAATTGAATCAAAAATTAATTTAGAGCCACCAACACCCGAAAAACTGTTTCAACAAATTTGGGAGAAAAAAGGCTATAGCGCTGATGATGAAGTCACCAAAGACTTTTTAAGCTTAGTTGCTGAAGCACAGAAAAAACTTGAAGATGATCAAACAGTTTAAGGATTTGCCATGAAAATTTTATCCATTCGACTAAAAAATCTGGCATCTCTTGCAGGTGAGCATTTTATTGATTTTGAAAGTGAACCTTTAGCACATGCTGGATTGATTGCGATTATAGGAAAAACAGGTGCAGGTAAATCCACGATTTTAGATGCGATGTGCCTTGCCCTATTTAATCAAATCCCACGACTAAAAGGCAGTGATGGCAAACTAATCGATGTAGATGGATCAGAATTGCTGACAAACTCTCCTCTCACTGTATTACGTCGTGGTACTGGACACGGTTTTGCCGAGCTGTGTTTTGTCGCACAGGATCAAAAACATTATTTAGCGCGTTGGGAAATTAAACGTGCACGTGAAAATGCCAGTGGCAAACTGCAAAGTGTACAACGCTCATTGAAATGCCTCACCGATGGCGTGGTTGTCGCAGATAAAACCAAAGCCGTCGAAACTCATATTCAACAAATTACACAGCTCAGTTTTGAACAATTCACGCGTGCCGTGTTACTGGCACAATCCGAAGTCACCGCCTTTTTAAAAGCACGGGATAATGAACGTGGTGAATTATTGGAATATCTGACCAACTCCAGTATTTTTGCCAAGATTGGACAGTTGGCTTTTGAAAAAACCAAAGAAGTTCGCTTACAACGTGAAAAATTAGAAAGTGTTTTAGGACACATTGAAATTCGCTCTGATGAAGAAATCGCTGAGTTACAACAGCGATTCCAACAGCTACAGCAACACGTGCAACAACTTGAAAATGAAAAAAATCAATTCAGACAACAACAACAGTGGTTTGAACAACGCGATAAAATTAATAAAGACATAGCGTTAAAAAAACAAGACTATGATTTGCAACTTAAAGCCCAAGAAAACATTGCCAAAGATCGGTACTTACTGAGTCAATTAGAGATATTCGCTGAGATACGTCCTATTGTTTTTCAACAACAACAGTTGCAAAAAACATTGCAACAACTCGCGCCACAAATTCACCAAAAGCACAATGAATTTAGCACTTTAACCACTCAATTTGAGCAACAAAAAACGCTTTATACACAAGTAGAAACAACACTCAATCAATTTCAAGATTTCGAGCAAAAGCATCAAAATGAACTGACACAAGTACGCAAGTTTGTGCAAGAACGTGACTATATTGCTGAAGAATATAAGAAAACCAAAATTCGACTGACTCAATTGGAAAGTCAACAGCAACCACTCATCGAGCAACAACAACAGCTAGAACAAAGCATTCAAAACTTGAGTGCACAACATACGGCTTGCTTAGAACAGTTAAAACACAGTGCTCAATATGCTCCTTTGGATAACGGCTTACATGCCCATATTCAACAACTCAAGCAATTTATTCAGCAATATCAAAAAGTAGAAAACACACTAGGCTCTATTCAACAAGCACAGACCCAACTTAAACAAGATCAAAACACATTCAACAGTTTAATCACGCAATTTGGCACGACCCAACAAATTGAACAGCGTATTGAGCAACAATCGAAATTAAAAGAAGCTCAACAGCTTCACCTTAATCAATTGGATGCAATTCAACAAAAACTTCAGCATTATTTTGAATTAAAAAATGAAGTCCTTACGCAGCAAAACAAATTTGAAACTGTACAAAAGCAAGCTCAACAGCTAGAACAATATCGCAAAAAAGCTGAGCAAGATTATCAGGCTGCCAAAACTGAACGTGAGAAACTACAACAGGTTTTGCAACAACAACGTCTGTTGCATGCTGAAAATATTGAACATCTAAGAGCTGAACTCAAGCACGGTGAAGCCTGTCTAGTCTGTGGCAGTACCGAGCATCCTTATCGTGATGACGAGAGCCAAATCTCTAAAGCTCTATATGCCTTGCAACAACAACAAGAACAGCAAGCGATTCAACAGGAACAACAGCTTTTCCAACTTTGGCAAAAAGCACAACAACAATTCACTCAAAGCCATACCGAACAAAATCAATTGCAACAACAATTGCAGCAATTGAATGAAAAAGTAAAAACACATGATCATGTGTTACAACAGCATGTATCACAGACGAATATTCAACTCGATTTCAGTCTCACTGAGTATGACATCACAACTAAGATGCAAACATTCATTTTAGAAGCGTCACAAACTCAACAGCAGCTTGAAAAGGAATTATTACAACTTAATCAAGCCAATAAAGATCAGCATGTGCTTCATCAAAACATTCAAAATACACGTCATCAACTAGAAACCGTAGAGCACTTACAACAACAGATTCAGCATATCGTGGATTGTCTCAATGCAGACGATAAAATGGCTTGGTCTAAACATGACATGTCAATCTCACAACACATATTGCAAGCATTGCAACAACGTAGCCAACAACTAGAGCATGCAGAATCGCTCATCAAACAGAAAGAACAAATTAATCAGCAGTTGAATGTATTAAAGACCAATTTGACGGGACTCACTACGCAACAAACAGAATGTGCGCAACAATTAAAAGACATCGAAATTAAAGGCAAACAAAATACGGATGCTGCTAATCAACTGATTATCACCATGACAGGTTCAGCTGAAATCAAAGCCAATGAATGGTTGCAACAGCATGATCATCAACGCCAGCAATTACAGAACCAGTATCAGCAGTTAAAGCAAAGTTTTGAACAAGCTCGTCAGAATTATGAGCAGCAGAAAAATACACTTGAACAACTCAAAGCACAGCAACAACAGAATCATGGTTCTCTTGAACAATGTAAAACTGAAATCACTAATTGGTTAGCTCAGCAGCAAAATTTTGCAGAAGATCAACTCAGCGAATTACTTGCGATTTCATCAACTCAGGAGCAGCAGATTCGAAGTACAATACAACAAGCGGACCGTGCTTTGAGTGAAGCAAATTCTGCACTGAAAACTATGCAAGAACAGTTGAATGTACATCTTCAATCAGAACCCAACATTCAGGTTGAACAACTGACTGAATTGATAAATGCCAATCAAGAAATTTTGCAACAGACAACAGATCAACGAGATCAACTTAAACTGCAATTGGAAGTGCATCAGCAAAATTTAGCCAAACAAAAGCAATTTGCTGATCAGATTCAAGAGATCCTACAACAAGAGCACCGCTGGAATAAGATTTCTAGTTTAATTGGTGATTCAAAAGGTAAAGAATTCCGTGATTTAGCCCAACAGTACAATCTCGATATTTTACTTGAATATGCTAATCAACAACTGGCGATGCTGTCACAGCGCTATACCTTAAAACGTTTAGATAATTCACTCAGTCTTGCGATTATTGACCATGATATGGATGGCGAAACCCGTTCAGTTGCTTCACTGTCTGGTGGGGAATCATTCCTCACTGCCCTCGCCATTTCATTGGCGATAGCCAATATGGCATCAGGTTCAATGAAAATCGAATCGCTGTTTATTGATGAGGGCTTTGGCACCTTGGATGCATCTTCTCTGCATATGGTGATGAATGCGCTGGATCAGTTACAGAGCCAAGGGCGTAAAGTCATTTTAATTTCACACATTCAGGAAATGCATGAACGCATTCCTGTGCAGATTCAGGTACAACCGATGGGATCAGGTTCGAGTCGAATTGAAGTAGTGGGTTAAAGTGAATAATCCCTTGCCCCAAACAATGCAGTCCCAACTCTAACCATGGTTGAACCCGCAGTAATTGCTGCATCCAAATCAGCAGACATACCCATACTCAAAGTATCCCAATCTTGAGGCTGTGCATGTAATGATTTCACTTGATCAAATAAATTTTTAGCATCAGCAAACGCAGCAACATTATTAGGCGCTGGAATCACCATCAAACCACGTAAACGTAAATTAGGTAGTCGGCTGATTTGCTCTACTAATTCTGCGACCTCATTGGGTTCACAACCATCTTTAGAGTCTTGTCCGTCAATATTGACTTGTAAACATATATTTAATAGCTTTTGAGTTTCTAAACGTTGGCTAGATAGGCGCTCTGCGATAATTAAGCGATCAACACCATGTACCCAATCAAACTTTTCAGCTAAATGTTTGGTTTTATTACGTTGTACATGACCAATAAAATGCCATTCAATTTCTAAATCTTGTAACTCTTCAATTTTTGCCAACGCTTCTTGTAAATAGTTTTCACCAAAACTCCGTTGACCAACCGCATACATTTCGCGCAAGCTTAAACTAGGATGTGTCTTCGATACAGCCAACAATTGCACAGTATTAGGATCGCGTTGTACACGCAGACACGCCTGCTTAATTTGACTTAATACTTGTATACGTGATTGTTCTGATTGATTCATTGACACAGTTCTCATTTACGAAATGTTTTTTTGCTTTCACATTCTATAATGTGTTGGTAACACAGAGTGAAAGCCGTATATTATTCTACAAAATAATGAGACATTTTTTGATTGTTTCGGGGAAATTATGGATATTACAGAATTACTCGCGTTTTCAGTAAAAAACGGTGCTTCGGACTTACACCTTTCAGCGGGTATGCCACCAATGATTCGCGTGGATGGTGAAGTTCGCCGTATCAATTTACCAGCATTAGAACATAAAGATGTACACCGTTTAGTGTACGACATTATGAATGACAAACAACGTCGAGATTACGAAGAAGATCTAGAAACGGACTTTTCATTTGAAGTACCAAACATTGCCCGTTTCCGTGTAAACGCATTTAACCAAAACCGTGGTGCGGGTGCTGTATTCCGTACCATTCCATCTAAAGTCTTAACCATGGAAGACTTGGGTTTAGGAACAATTTTCAAAGATATTTGTGACTACCCGCGTGGTATTGTTCTGGTCACTGGTCCAACGGGTTCAGGTAAATCAACGACATTGGCTGCAATGATTGATTATATTAATGAGCATCGTTATGACCATATTTTAACGGTTGAAGACCCAATCGAATTTGTACATCAATCAAAGAAATGTTTGATTAACCAGCGTGAAGTGCATCGTGATACACATGGCTTTAACGAAGCACTTCGTTCAGCCCTTCGTGAAGACCCTGATATTATCCTAGTCGGTGAGATGCGTGACCTAGAGACAATTCGTCTTGCTCTAACCGCAGCAGAAACAGGTCACTTAGTATTTGGTACTCTGCATACCACCTCAGCAGCAAAAACCATTGACCGTGTGATCGACGTATTCCCTGCCGAAGAAAAAGATATGGTTCGTGCGATGTTATCCGAATCATTACAAGCAGTAATTTCACAAACATTGTTGAAAAAGAATGGTGGTGGTCGTGTTGCAGCGCATGAGATCATGATCGGTATTCCTGCGATTCGTAACCTTGTTCGTGAAAACAAAGTTGCACAGATGTACTCTGCGATTCAGACAGGAGCTAACTACGGCATGACCACACTCGATCAAAGTCTTAAAAACTTAGTTTCGAGAGGCATCATTAGCCCTCAAACAGCTCGTACTGTTGCTAAACAACCTGAATCATTCCTATAAAAACTAAAATTAATGGGGAAAGTATATGGATTTTAATGATTTACTCAATCTAATGATTGAACAAAGTGCTTCGGATTTATTTGTTACCGCTGATGTTGAACCTTCAATGAAAATCAACGGTCAGATTGTTCCTGTGGCTAAAGCAAAACTTTCAGGCGAGATTGTAGGTCAGTTATTACACTCAATCATGAGTGATAAACAACGTAAAGAATTTGAAGATACTCGCGAGTGTAACTTCGCAATTATGAACCGTGAGAAAACAGCACGTTTTCGTGTGAGTGCATTCCAACAACGTGATATGCCAGGCATGGTATTACGTCGTATCGAAACGGTTATTCCAACGATGGATGAACTAAAACTACCTGCAGTCCTCAAAGATTTAGCGATGACCAAACGTGGCATCATTATCTTTGTTGGTGCAACAGGTACAGGTAAATCAACCTCGCTCGCGTCAATGATCGGATATCGTAATCAAAACTCTAAAGGTCATATCATCACCATTGAAGACCCGATCGAGTTTGTACACCAACACGCGGGTTGTATTGTGACTCAACGAGAAGTCGGTATTGATACAGACTCTTTTGAAGTAGCTTTGAAAAATACACTTCGTCAAGCACCCGATGTGATCTTGATTGGTGAGATTCGTTCTCGTGAAACAATGGACTATGCGATTGCTTTCGCAGAAACAGGTCACTTAGTACTTGCCACACTTCACGCGAATAACGCTAACCAAGCATTAGACCGTATTATTCACTTCTTTGAAGCTGACCGTCATGCTCAGCTGCATATGGATTTATCGCTCAATCTAAGAGCAATGGTCGCTCAACAGTTAATTCCAACGCCTGATGGAAATTCACGTCGTGCTGCGATTGAAATTCTAATTAATACACCGTTACTATCAGATTATATCCGTAAAGGTGAAATTCATGAGATTAAAGACCTCATGAAACGCTCGCGCGAATTGGGCATGCAAACATTCGACCAAGCGCTTTATGATTTATATAAAGCTGGTGAAATCACATATAAAGATGCGCTTAAACATGCAGACTCACCAAACGATTTACGTCTCACCATTAAACTTTCTGAAGAAGGTGCAGATCAATTGTTAAGTGCAAGTCGCAACATTACATTTGATGGTCAATAAGCTATCTTAAATCATTAAAAAAGGAAGGTTTTTGTAACCTTCCTTTTTTTATTTGTTTTATTTCAGTGAAAATTTCTATCTTTACTGAAACAACACTTATTTCTTACGATAAGCATCTTTGCATTCTTGATTACTACAATACCCATATAAATTTAATGAGTGTCCTGTCAAAGTAAAACCATGCTGATCAGCTACAGAATGTTGTTCTTTTTCAATAACATCATTAGTAAATTCAATAACTTTGTTACAATTTAAACATACTAAGTGATCATGATGATCTTCTTGCATGATTTCAAAAACTGAATGATTATTTTCAAAATGATGACGTTGGATAATTCCTGCAGCTTCAAATTGTGTTAATACACGGTAAACTGTCGCTAAACCAACATCTTCACCTTGTTCAAGCAAAGTTTTATAAATATCTTCTGCACTTAAATGATGTTGTTTCGAATTTTCTAATAATTCCAAAATCTTAATACGAGGAAGGGTAACTTTAAGTCCAGCTTTGCGTAAGTCTTGGTTGGAAATAGGCATGAAAAAAGGTCTCTCAACAAATCTTAAGTTGGAATAGGCAATAGAGTTTAGATGCAGTATGATCTATCCTTGAATCAAATGCATCATCATTTATCAGGATAGTGTAGCAAAATGCAAAAAATCATGCTGGCGTTATTCGTCACTTCAGTACTTAGCGGTTGTTCAGTCTTTGGTGTTTATAAAGTTGATATTCCACAAGGAACACCGTTAACCAAAGCACAAGCATCTCAAGTACAAGTAGGCATGAGCTTTCAGCAAGTTCGCTTCTTGTTGGGTAGTCCAACGGTTACTGATCCACTGAATCCATTACGTTGGGACTATATTTACAACTATATCCCTGGTACATATGCCAAAAAGGCAAAAATACCTGCAGCACATGGACAACATTTAAAAATTTACTTTGATGCAAATGGTAATGTTGAACGCATTGAAGGTTTAGATACAATTCCAGAGTCACAACCTGGTTTACCAGCATCTAAAGAAGCGATCTTAACAGCGCCGCCACTATAACGGCTTTAGGTTATAAAAATAAACCCCTCATGGATTGATCCTTGAGGGGTTTTATTTATGAACTTGATGGTCTAAATCGATTACCTTTCGCAAAACGCCCAACTGGATTCTTTGCAGCGCGTTTGCGACGGATGTCTTTAGGATTAATTGTTAAAGAACGATAGATTTCAACCCGATCTCCGATCTGAAGCTGAGTGTCTGGCTGTATTTTGATACCAAACACGCCCAAATGAAGTTTCTCAGGTAAAGTCACCTGCTCGGCTAATCCGCTAGCAATAATCGCTTGTTCAGCCGTCATTCCTTCTAGGAAATCAACTTCTAAATGAAATTGTTGCTCAGGTGTCGCATAAGCGACCCATACACATGCATTAGATTTCATTAGATCAATTGTCCAATTACAGCAACAATAGCAATTACAATCGACATTGGTAGAACTAAACGAACGGCGATACGCCATAAGTTATAGAATAGCTCATTACTGAAACCCATAGATTTACGCAAATGGCTGATTTTCATAATCCAACCAGCAAAAATTGCATAAACCAAACAAACAATTAATCCCCAAACAATCAATAGAATATTGAAAATCGAACTTAGCTGAGGTGCAGCCCAAACTGCAATTGCAGCAACGATGATCACCCATTGAATTGCTGGAGCCAGTTGACGTTGAGCCAGTTGTTCTTTTGCAAGTTGAATTAATAAAGCAGCAGATACCGATGCAGCAAATAACCATGCAAAAGCGGGGATTTCAACTTGAAGAGAAAAGAATCCAAACGCTACAACTGCAAGTAATTGAGCTAACCAGATCGGTAATACAACTGAAGTCGCGGCTTCTTGTTGACGAACTGTGGCAAGGCTGTTTTGCCAATACAATCCTAACCCTAATCCACTCGCCACAAGCGCAAGAACAGTTGCATTGCCCCACTCTTTAAATTCAATACCAGTCCAATGCCACGCTTGTAATTGAGTGCCAAATACATTTGCCAACACTAGAGATCCAATTACACCCAAAGTCGTTAAAGCAATTAGAAACTGACGTGGAATAAAAGATAACCCGAGTGCAGTCACGGCAAGCACAGCGAAAATGATCTGATTAGATACGCCAAATTGTTTTTGGACTAAAATATCAGATGCTGAAAATAAAATACTACCAGCAAAAAATGGCACTAATACTACAGCCAACCAACCAACTACACGCCATTTTGGAGATGCATCAGCCTCACGTGTTAGATTTGATAAAGCCTGCAAAGCGGTAACTTTAGAACGTTTTGCTAAAGCAATTTCAAGATAACCAATCGGTAGTGCCAATAAAATCATCGTTCCCAACCAAAGCAACCAAAAATCAAATTGACGCTCAATTTGAATACCTAGAGTTGGTGCTAGTGTTGTGATCATGACAAAAGATAAGCAAAACGCCATCACTGGTGCAAACCAGCGTGACAGAGTTGTGTCCTGCATAATGCATTCCTTGAAAAATCTTTGAACTCATTGCGTTTTATGGAGTTTGCAATGAAATATTCAATCTATTTTGCCTTTCTCCTGTCTGAAAATCAAAACAAAAGATGTCGAAATAAAAAGGCAAATCACCATCTCAGATGATTTGCCGCGCACGAGTTGTTATTGTTTTTATAAGACTCTCTATTTTCACTCATATTTGCCTTATTGTTTTTATCATCTAGAGAGTCGTTTTTTATTATTATGAGAAAAATCTAGAAAACCAGTTTTTCCCCTTTTTCTTTTCATTTTCCTTAATAATTCCCATCATATTTTCTTTGACAGCACCCACATAATCCGCATCATCATGACGAATATGATTAATTAACCATTTTGACAAAGCCTCATGTAATTCTTTATCAATTTCATGCCCTAATTCAAAACGTTCACGATAAGTTTCTATTTTTTTGATAAATAAATCATGAACTCTTTTATGCGGTACACGATATTTGTAGTTTGCTTCTTCTTGTAAACTTTCTTCAAATGTAAAATGAGATTGCGTATAGTCAATAATATTGTCCAATACTTCTTTCATTTTCACTCGATCATGAGAGTGTTTTAAATCAGCTATTTCATTAATATAATCTAGAATACGGCGATGCTGATCATCAATAACATCTATTCCTGTATTATATTCGACAGACCATTTCAAACCCATATCGAACCCCAAACTCAAACATATTTATTGAATAAGGACATAATATCGGTAAAAAAATTAAATAAAAACACAGCATTTTTGTCAGATTTTGTTTTTTTTCATACAAATAACTTAACTTATTGTTTTACATTTAATTTAATATTTTCACCTATTAAAACACTCAAGTATTTTTTAACCAAAGTATATAAATTAGCTAAAAACCTGATTAAAATTATAGACTTTAAAAGCCTTAAATATTATATAAATAAATTAAATATTACTATTTATTATAAGCATATTATTCTAATATTGATCTGCCTTGGTTATTCTTTTTAAGCTCGGATCATTCGCTTCACGGATTAGACGATCTACGCGAGTCAAAGCATGTTTAATTGGCTTACCTTCTTTAAATAAAACCATTTCCCCTGCTTGATACGCCGTCCATGTTTCATTATGTGTTAATGGTTCAGTAGTAATTACCGCAACACGATCTTCTGGTGTAGTGACTTGACTAAAATCAACTTCTACATCCAAATCAATCAGATGAGCATGTTGGAAAGGATATTCTCGAACTAACCAATGTAACTTTGTCGTAGCATAAGTATATAACGCCTGTCCATTAGACAAACAGAAGTTAAATGTACCGTGTTCAGCGATTTGAGGAGATAAGCGTTCTAATAATGCAAACAAATTATCAAGTGAAGGTTCAACATATCCAAATGTCTCTACCATTTGATCGAGCAAATAACAAAAAGCTCTTTCACTATCCGTATTTCCAACAGGTTCAAAGCGTCCACTTAATCTAGGGGAAAAATCATGCAAATCACCATTGTGGGCAAAAATCCAATGTCTGCCCCACAGCTCTCTTAAAAAAGGATGAGAGTTCTCTAACGTAATTTTACCTTGGGTGGCTTTGCGAATGTGCGCAATCACATTTCGAGATTTGATTGGATAATTACGAACAAGATCTGCGATAGGTGACTCAACTGCCGACTGATTATCGACGAATAAACGACAAGCTTTATCTTCAAAAAAAGCAATACCAAAACCATCACAATGGTCTGATGTCACACCTGCTCGTTGGGAAAAACCACGAAAAGAGAAAGTGATATCAGTGGGTGTAGCGCAATTCATTCCTAATAGCTGGCACATATCTTTGAACTATTTAACATCTATGCCTATTGTGCATGAGGTACGGATGTATTGTAAATCTCAATATGTGCTCACTATTCGAAGATGAATGCTAAATCTAGTTAGCGCTGAACCATTTTATTCATGACAAATGAGGTTGCGATCTTATTTACTTCAAGAAAAACAAAGTAATCTAAGCACTTAAATTCCTCATCAAAAAATGCTTCTTTTGACAACTTTGATTGCATGCCTAAATAAGTCTGAAATAATTTCGGCATACGTTCATCCTGCGGAAAACTATAATCAGGACGCTCAGGTTCAAACGCTCGCTTTGAGCGAATATCGATAGTTTGATGATCTGCGAGCTGTTGAATCTGACGGTGCGTGTAATAAGTACGGGCTAAGTTATCTTCGAGATGAATACTTACGCAACCCATCAAATATTTTGCACGCATTGACCAAAGAATTTTTGGAGCCATGTTTAGCCAAAGCATCGACAAAGCTTTACCAGAGCGGAATTGTGGATGCACGCAAGTACGACCGATTTCAACAATACTCGGTAAATGTGATAAATGAGGAACGATCTCGAACTCTTGAGCACTATAACTCTGTCCAATCTCATATCCTTGAAATAATTTAAGTCGTGTATAGGCAACAATTTCACCCGACCATTTATCTCTCAATACCGCATGTTCACAACCAAAATCATAAAGATCTTGATCAAGATCATCTTCAAAAGTTAAGCCAAATTGATGTGAAAATTGTTTTGCTCTAAAACGTTGTACGTCTTGTAATTCTTTTAAAGTGTCAACCCATTCAAAGCGATACTGATTTTGAGCTGGTTTTTGACGTAAAGGTAAGGTCAAATTTTGACGATACTGATTTAATTTTTCTAGCATAATGAAAGCTCCTTATGACTAGAATCACCTTAAATCCTATTAATGACATTTTAGTGAATGAAAAATGAAGAGATGATGACGGTCATTTACGCTGACTTTTTTAAAAGAGTCTTTGAGATGCAGAACAAAATTTGAATTGAAGAACTATAAATAAAATCCTCCCTTCTATACGAATAAAAGGGAGGATAAGAAAGATTTAAAACTTAATGCTTCGCACGATTGGTAATTAATGTACCTACACCATGATCAGTAAAAATTTCTAACAAAGTTGCATGCGGTACACGACCATCAACAATATGCGCACTAACCACACCACCTTTTACTGCATCTAGTGCACAACCTACTTTCGGAATCATACCGCCATAGATCACACCTGTTTCAATGAGACGATCAACTTCTTGAGTGGTCAAACCTGTCAATAAGTTTTTATTTTCGTCTAAAACACCAGTGATGTTTGTTAATAAAATTAGCTTCTCCGCACCCAAAGCTTCAGCGACCTTACCAGCAACCAAATCGGCATTAATGTTATAAGTATTACCTTCTTCATCGACACCTAATGGTGCAATCACAGGAATAAAATCACCTTGTGTAAACATCTCTAGAACGTCTGTTTTAACGCCAGTGACTTCACCCACCATACCTAAATCAATTTGTGAAACCGAACCATCAGCTTCTTGTTTTTCCATGAGCAGTTTACGCGCACGAAGTAAATTACCATCTTTACCGGTTAAACCAATTGCACGTCCGCCATGTTGATTGATCAAATTCACGATTGATTTGTTTACACTACCGCCTAAAACCATTTCAACAACTTCCATCGTTGCTTGGTCAGTTACACGCATGCCATCAATACGATCAGATTCTTGCCCAAGACGTTTAAGCAAAGAGTCAACTTGTGGACCACCTCCATGTACAACAATTGGATTAAGTCCTACAGTTTTTAATAACACGATGTCACGAGCAAATGAGCTTTCCAACTCAGGATCTGTCATTGCATTACCACCATATTTAACAACCAACGTTTTACCTGCAAAACGTTGGATATACGGCAAAGCTTCAATTAAAATTTTAGCTTTATCAATGCCGATATGCTCATGTGGCATATGCCTCTCCTTTTAAGCCTGTGCTAGTTCTTGTGCAATTTGTGGATATCGAGTTTGCAACATAGAAACAAATTTATCGCGAATTTCAACTAACCGATCTGGATGATCTGCATCAAAACGGACAGTAAAATACTCACCTGTATTGGATGCTCGAATAATGCCAAAACCATCATTAAAATCAAGTCTTACACCATCAATTTTACTTAACTGTGCACCTAAATCCTGACTTAGAGTTTCAATTTCATTTAAAACACTTAATGGATTAATATCATGGGTACTAATATAAGTATCTTCGGTACAGCAACGCTCAGGATATTGTTTTAGCAATGCAGATAAATTTGCTGAACTTGAATGGGTGAGATATTCCATAACACGTAGTGCAGCATATAGACCATCATCATAACCAAAACCACGACCATCATTGAAAACATAATGCCCAGCATATTCACCACCAAATACAGCAGCACCATTTGATTGCGTTAAATAAGTTCGTAAAAAACTACTTCCCGTGCGAATCATTTTGGCTTGCCCACCTAATTGTTGCACTGTATTGGCAACCATTTGTGAGCATTTGACATCAAATACAATTTCTTTTTGGGGATGATTTTCTAAGCACATTTGTGCAAATAAAGAAAGCAAACGATCGGGACTAATAATCGTGGCATTTTCATCTAGCAAAACGACTCGATCGCCATCACCATCTAACGCAATTCCAATATCTGCTTGATGTTCAATAATCAATTGTTGTAGACGTCTCAAGTGTTCAGCATGCGATGGGTCAGGTGCATGATCAGGAAAATGACCATTTGCGTCACAACGTAATGCAATCACGTCGCAACCAAGCTTTTCCAGTACAACTTTAGCACATCGCCCAGCTGAGCCATGTAAGCCATCCAAAACAACCTTCAATGGTCTCGCAAGTTGAATATCATCGAGCAAAGATTGTTGATATTGTAAACAATAATGAGGAATTACTTGATGAGTAATTGTCTCATCTCGAATTTGATAATCTACCTTAATAGGTATATTTTGAGCAAACAGCCCAACTTCTTGAATCACTTCTGGACTAGGTGGCTCACCTTTTAAAATCCATTTAATTCCATTATCAGACTTAGGATTGTGACTTGCCGTCACCATAATACCGTTACCACCAAAATCACGAGCAATGTAATACATCATTGGTGATGAGCAGCACCCGATATTAATAACTTCAAAACCTTGTTTTTCCAATATATGCTGTAGAATATCAGCATACGTTGGACTAGTTAATCTTGCATCATATCCAATAACAATTTGATGTTGGCCATATTTTTTATATTGAAATGCTAATGCATGCGCAATTGAACGAATTATCGTGGGCGTAAGGTTAGAAAGCTTTCCACGGATGTCATAGGCGCGAAAAATATTCAGAGGAAACGTATGTTTTATATTCACAGCAAGCCCCTATTCTTATAATCATTCGATTATTAAAAAAAAACTTAAACTATTAAGAAATTAATTAACCCTTGTTCAGAAAAATTAAAATAATTAATCAGCTGCTTTTTAATATAAATTCAAATAACAATCAATATGAAAAATGCAATGTTTTTCAGTTAAACATTGCATTTAAAATAATAAGGCTTAGGAATTACTGTTGACCAGTATGTCCAAAACCACCTGCTCCGCGCTCTGTAGCAACAAATTCATTCACTTGTTCGAACTCTGCTTGAACGACAGGAACGAGTACATATTGCGCCAAACGCTCGCCTGGCTCTAGGCGGAATGTATTTTTTCCACGGTTCCAAACTGAAACCATCAGTTCGCCTTGGTAGTCTGAATCAATCAAACCAACTAAATTACCCAATACAATACCATGTTTATGCCCAAGACCCGAACGCGGTAAAATTAATCCCGCAAAGTTTGGGTCTTCGATGTAAATTGCCAAGCCTGTTTTAACTAAAACAGTTTCACCCGCAGCAATTTCAATTGCTTCATCTAAACAAGCACGCAAATCCAAGCCAGCTGAACCTGTTGTTGCGTACGATGGCAATGCCCATTCTTGACCTAAACGTGCATCTAATACTTTAACTTGAACTTTCATTACAACTTCCTACACATAATCTTTAACGTTTCAATAATGCTTTTAAATTGGCAAGATACTGTTGAGCCTGTTCTTTAGGGTCAACATTTGGTGCTAGTTTCTTTTTACGACCATGCCACTCTAAATCATCTTGTGGTAATTCATCTAAAAAACGACTCGGAGTCATTTGTCGCATTTGACCGCCATTCTTACGTTGCTCTGCAAGCGTTAATGTTAGACCTTGACGCGCACGGGTAATCCCTACGTACATCAAACGGCGTTCTTCTTCAATGGTTTCAGACGCAATCGAGTTCTTATGTGGCAATAACTCTTCTTCTAAACCAATCATGTAGACGTATGGAAATTCCAAACCTTTCGCAGCATGCAATGTCAACAAATTGACTTTATCTGTATCTTCTTCTTCCTGTTGCTGCTCCAACATGTCTAGAAGAACCAATTTACGAATGACACTTTCAATATTTTTTTCATCGACATCGTCTGTACGATTAATTAAGTTTTGGATACTTGTGTACAGACTTTCAATATTATCGATCTTCGTTTTTTCTTGAGCTGGCGTTGCAGCTTGCTCACGAACATAATCAATGTAGCCTGCTTCGTTGATCATTTGACGTACTTTGGGTACTGGTTCGTCATCATCTAACAGTTCACGTGTAAAAGTCGCAATAAAGTCTGCAAACTCATGTAATTGAGTAGCCGCTTTTTTTGGTAAAACCATTGCAAGACGTTGATCAGAAGAAGCCGTCAATAAAGATAGGGTATTTTCTTGAGCAAATAGACCTAACTTTTCTAAAGTGACAGGACCAATTGCACGTTTCGGCGTATTGATAATACGTAAAAAAGCACTGTCATCTTCGGGATTGATAATGAGACGTAAGTAACTCATTACGTCTTTAATCTCAGCGCGGGCGAAGAATGATTGACCACCTGACAATTTATATGGAATTTGCATCTGACGCAGTTGTGTTTCAAGAACACGTGCTTGGAAATTACCACGATACAGAATCGCGTAATCTTTCCAATTTTTTCCATTCATCAATTTATGCGTGATTAAATCTTTAACTACGCGTTCAGCTTCATCATCATCATTTAAACACGTGATTACACGGATGGTTTCACCGTGCCCTTTATCACTCCATAACTTTTTATCAAAGATATGAGGGTTATTTTCAATAACAGCATTCGCCGCTTTTAAAATTCGACTGGTAGAACGATAGTTTTGCTCAAGCTTTATTACTTTAAGATTATGGAAATCATCTTTTAATAAAGCCATGTTTTCAGGCTTCGCACCACGCCACGCGTAAATCGACTGATCGTCGTCACCTACCGCAGTAAACTGTCCCATCACCCCAACGAGCAATTTTACTAAGGTATATTGTGCTGTATTGGTATCTTGATATTCATCTACGAGTAAGTAACGAACACGATTTTGCCATTTATCACGAACCTCAGCATTTTCCTGAAGCAATCGTGTCGGCATTACGATCAAGTCATCAAAATCTACAGCGTTATAAGCTCTCAAATTACGTTCATAAAGTTGATACAAATGAGCAAGCTGAACGTCTTCAGGTGTTTCACATGTTGAATGAGCTTGCTCAGGTATGACCAGATCATTTTTCCAATCCGAAATTTTCTTCATGGCTTTCGCGATCAGTTCTTTACTTTCTGCTCCAGATAGGTTGTCACGCTGCATTAGATCCATCAGGATTCTTTTGCAATCATCTGCATCCAAAATCGAAAAATTCGCTTTTAAAGGTAAATGTTTTAACTCTATTCGAAGCAAATTCAAACCAAATGTGTGGAACGTAGAGACTGAAAGCCCTTTGGCTTCTTCACGTGAAAGCAACTTACCGACACGCTCTTTCATTTCACGTGCAGCTTTATTGGTAAAAGTCATCGCAGTAATACGATGCGCAGGAATACCACATTGTTGAACCAGAAAAGCGATCTTTCGAGTGATTACAGAAGTCTTACCCGAGCCTGCACCTGCAAGCACCAACAATGGCCCCTGAACATATTTCATGGCTTCAAGTTGCTTGTCATTGAGTTGACTGGCAGATGACATCGTTGTAATACCTCTCACGTTTTCGAGCATGATTATAGACATCTATTTTTTAGAATCCCAATAATAAATCTGAGGATATGTATAAATTATGATGTCTTGCTCCAAGATGGCGTCACTATTTGTCGCACTAAAACTTAGCAATAAAAAAACCACCCGAAGGTGGTCTTTTCACAGCAGTATTAATTACTGTTTAGCATAAATGCTGATTTCAACACGGCGGTTTTGTTCTTTACCTGCCGCAGTTGCGTTTGAAGCGATAGGATTAGAAGAACCTAAACCTTGTGCATCAATACGGCTGCTTGAAACACCTTGGCTTGCTAAATAGTTTTTAACTGATTGAGCACGTGCTTGAGACAATGGGATATTGATTGAATCATTACCAGTATTGTCTGTGTAGCCAGTAACTAAGATTGCGCTCTTGTTATCTTCAGCTAAAGTTTGCGCCACTTTGTTTAAAGTGCCGTAGAAGTTTGGTTTGATGTTTGATTTATTAGTATCAAACGTGATGCTACCAGGCATGATCAACTGAACAGAACCATCTGGGTTACGACCAACTTCTACACCAGTACCTGCCATTTGAGCACGTAATTTTTTCTCTTTATTATCGAGATATAAACCACTCGCACCACCAAGGATTGCACCAATCGCAGCTGCGCGGTTGTTTTGTGAAGAAGAGTTAGCATTACCTTTAGAGATACCATAACCTGCAGCTGCACCAATTAATGTACCTAAAGCAGCTTTGTCGTATGAAACACCGCCGATATCATTACCTTGTCCGCTCATTGTTTGGCAACCAGAAAGTACCAATCCAGCCCCTACGAGTGTTGAAATAAATAATGCACGCATCGCGTAGCTCCTGTCTATGTATTTTGTTGTCTGAACAGATAATGAATGAGAAAATTCAGCTAGACCATTGATATTTTGTTAATAATAAACAGTTTATTTGTATTTTTGTAATATTTTGATGCACTTTACATTTCCACTTAATCATAGTTTCTTCATGTTTATCCAATTGTGAAGAAATCAAGGAAATTTATAAGTTAGAATAAGCTTCGCAAACAAACTAAAATTTGTACATATGCGACAGATTCACGTTTTCTGCACAGAAAAATTAATTCAAATGGTTTAAATATATAAAAAAATGTCAATATCAATAAATATACAGTTGTATTTAAACCACTGTTGTTTATAGTTAATCCATCTTTTCAAAACATCTGCCTCAAGGTTCGATTTATGTCTACCGCGAATAAGAAAACATCATTATTGCGAAAGGTCAGTAAAGGTCTTACTGTTAGTTCTGTGATCACAGGAAGTACATTTCTACATGGACCTCCTGTTCTGGCTTTAGGTCTCACTAAATTATTCAAAAAATCTGCCAAAGTAGACGAAACCAATATTCAACTAGCCAATAGCTGGATTGGGGTAAACAACCAACTGATTGAGAAAGTTTTACCAAATCTAAAATGGGACATCACCATTGATGAAAAATTAGATCTCAATCTACAAGGTCGCTATATGATGATTTGTAATCATCAAAGCTGGGTGGATACAACGGTTAATCAATATTTTGGTCTGAATAGAATGCCTCTTACTCGCTTTTTTACGAAGTGGGAGCTGATCTTTATTCCTTTTGTAGGTCAGGCTTTTAAAATCTTGGGTTTCCCAATGATGAAACGCCATACCAAAGAACAAATCGCTAAAAATCCTGAACTCAAACATCGTGATTTGCTAGAAGCACGTAAGGCATGTGAACAACTATTAAGTCACCCATTCACCCTTCTCAATTATTTAGAAGGTACTCGATTTACGCCTGAAAAACATGCACAACAACAATCACCTTATAAGAATCTACTTAAACCCAAAGCGGGTGGCTTAGCCCTAGCATTAAACATACTTGGTGACAAGATTGATGCATTAGTGGATATGACGATTGTCTATCCTGAAGGTGCACCGGGTTATGGGGACTTTTGGTTAGGTGACGTTTCAAGCATTGCTGTTGATTTACGCAAAATTGAAATTCCTGATTGGGTTTTGGGTGGAAATTACGAAGATGATGCAGTTTATCGTGAACGCTTTCAGAAATGGGTAGATCAAATCTGGACTGAAAAAGATCAACTTATTAGTCAACTCAAATCAAGATATAATTCATAATCTCTTCAAGGATTGAGCAGAAAGATGACCCAGCAGGACACCGATAAAAACTCTAAATATAACTATGTTAATCCGAACAGTAAGTTCTTCAAGCTGTTTCTTATTTATGACATTTTCATGGTTTTTATTATTGTTTTCAATTTGTTCTGTCTTGGAATGAACTTTTTCCTGATGAGTAATATTGGTGAATGGTTTTTTAACACCATTCACCTCTATAGCGTTTTAGAGTTTTATCGTAGCTATCTACATCCATGGGTTATCACAACCGAAGCTTGGTTTATTATCTTCCTGATTGTGGAGCTTGCGATTCGTTGGCTACTATCAATCATACAAAAGCATCACGCGCGTTGGTGGTTCTTTCCATTTATTCACTGGTATGAAATTGTTGCAATTATCCCCCACTTTCGCTTTCTGCGTTTATTCCGTGCGGGGATTATCGCGTATCGTTTACATGAGCTTGGATATAAAGTTGTACCCGATAGCATCCGCTTAAAAGCAATTTTTTATTATCGTGTTGTCATGGAAGAACTTTCTGATCGGGTTGTGATCACTGTAATCGATGGCATTAAACACGAACTGGATACTAGCTCAAGTCATAAAAAAATTATTCATGATCTAGTCGATCATCATCGTCAATTATTTACTGTGACACTATCTTCAATGTTGCAAGAATCGCTCGCTAAAGCTTTACAACAGCAACAACCAATCATTACTCAAAAAGTAGGTCATATTGTTAATCAGGCAATCGAAGATACACCTGAACTCACTCAACTATTACGTCTGATTCCTATTGTTGGCAGTCGCATAGAACAACAAATTCAAAGTATCGGACAACGTTTGGGTGAAAACATTACCGCGGGTTTGATTGAACCGTTCACTGCTGGCTCATTTGAACGTCCAAATGAAAACTATTTGCTGATCGCAGAAAAAGTCAGTCAGTTAAATATTGATAACCAATACTTAGAAGAACTCGTAGAATCAGTAGTCTATGAAAGCCTCGAAGCGATTCGAAAACAAGTCAAAGTTAAACAATGGCAACAAACATTAAATGAATATGATCAATTGGATAAAAAAGCAGTGTGATTACAAGAAAATTTACTAATCAAGCTAGAGAATTCGTGTAATTTGTTCTAGCATTTGCTTTTATTTACAACATGCTTAAACACAATAGAGTGCTTAAAAAGCCCTGAAGGATAAATTATGGCTGACATACGGATTACGGGCAGAATGGTGAATTTTAGTCGACTCACGTTCGACACAAATGACCACGATGCAATCCGACAGCAACTTACTAGCACACTAAACGAAGGTTCCTATTTAGGAACTTTAGTCATTCTAGACAGTACCGTTGAACAAGAATTGATTGCTCTTATACAGCTACTGATCGATATTGGTTTACAACCTATGGCTGTAATCGATGGAATCTTAGGTGATGAAGCACGTGCAATCCAATTCCCTGTATTGCCCGCAGATCAACCTTTACAGCGGATCAAAGCATCTAAAGAACAAGTCATCGAACATGTTGTCGAAAAACCAGCAGATCAGGCTGCAAAAGAAATACCACAAAAAGCTACATCAAGTCCGCATATCACCTCATATCATGATGAAATTTTGCGAACTGGACAATGTTTAGTGCAAGATCAGGGTGATATTATCTTGAATGCTGGCATGAATAGTGGTTCTGAAGTAATTGCATCTGGAAATATTCACATCTACGGGAATGCTCGTGGTAGAGTCATTGCTGGTGTGGGTGGACATATGTCCGCACGAATTTTTTGCAATTCGCTTGAAGCAGAATTAATTTCTATTGCGGGCACTTATTGTGTAGCAGATGATATTCCTAAAGATATGATCAAAAAGCCTGTACATATTTATTTAAATAACAAGCAAGAGCTTGAATTTGAAGCCTTGCAGTTTTAAGTTATCACATTAAACACCAAAAAAGCCCTTTTAGGGGCGTATGACCATAAATAGGAGTGGATTCGGTGGCCAAAATTGTTGTCGTAACGTCAGGCAAAGGTGGTGTAGGTAAAACTACAACAAGTGCATCTTTTGCAACAGGTTTAGCCCTACGTGGTCATAAAACTGTTGTGATTGATTTCGATGTGGGTTTGCGTAATCTTGACTTGATTATGGGTTGTGAACGCCGTGTAGTCTATGACTTTGTAAATGTCATTAATAATGAAGCTCGCTTACAGCAAGCACTGATCCGTGATAAAGATATTGAAAACTTATATATTCTTCCTGCATCACAAACACGTGATAAAGATGCATTGAGTGATGAAGGTGTTGCACGAGTTATTGATGAACTTTCTCAAGAGTTTGACTACATCATTTGTGATTCTCCAGCAGGTATTGAGCGTGGCGCTATCCTTGCGATGTATCATGCTGATGAAGCAATCATCGTAACAAACCCTGAAATTTCATCTGTTCGTGACTCTGACCGTATCATCGGAATGTTAGACAGCAAAACTAAAAAAGTTGAGCAAAACGAAGGACGTATTCGTAAGCATCTTTGTATTACTCGCTTCAATCCTGAACGAGCGGATAAACAAGAAATGCTCACGATTGACGATATTTCAAAAGACATTTTACGTGTACCAACACTAGGTGTTGTACCTGAATGTCCAAGCGTACTTCAAGCATCAAACGAAGGTAAACCTGTTATTTTGTACTCTGAAGCAAAAGCAGGACAAGCGTATGATGATTTAGTTGCTCGTTTCCTTGGTGAGGATCGTCCATATCGACACATCACAGTACAGCCAAAAGGTTGGTTAGCTAGACTATTTGGAGCGTAATTATGGCAGGATTCTGGAGTAAACTTTTTAGCAGTGATGAAAAACCATCAAGTGCACAAACTGCCAAAGATCGCTTAAAAGTTATTGTTGCGTCTGAACAAGGTCTTGGTCGTCGTTTAAGCCAAGACAAAATTGATCAAATGAAAAAAGAGATCATGCAAGTGGTAAGTCGTTATGTTCGTGGTGTAGACGAACAACATATCCAAATGCAAGTTCGTTCAGAAGCTAACATCGAAATGTTGGAAATGAATATCAATTTACCTGAAGATCGATAGAAGTTTTTCAATTAGCGATTTTTTGTAAATAAAGGCAAAATACACAACAGAATTTGAAAAGTTTGAGTTTTATTTTCACAATTGTTTTGAAATACTTTTTTCGAATAAATTGAGAGAATTAACGCTTTTCTGATCCTGCATCGTATTTTGCCTTTATTATTTTTAAATTCAGGAGATTGTCATGGCATTATCACAGCCAGCAACTTTCAATGAAGAATGGTCAGATGAGCGTGTTTTTGCCTACCTCAACCAACTTCCTCCAGCAGGCGTAAACGCTGACTTTCACGTTCTATATCATGCGTTTAAACATATGCGCCCAAATGATTACGAACGATTAATTACTAAATTTTTAGCAGATGGTCGTGACTTAAATGCAACCAACCCTGAAGGGCAACGCATTCACGATGTAATTGCACAATTTCCTCGTCAAAAAGATGGATTCTTAGAAGTCCTAGCGAAATTTGCATAATAAAAAAGCCTGCTTCAAGCAGGCTTTGATTTCTCTGTTATCGGCTACCAATCAAATAAACACCGAGCAAAGTAAAGAGCCCTCCAGAAATACCATCAATCCATTTAGCAAAGTTCGGGTAAGCATTTCTGAATGTAGGTAGCGAAAATACAAAAGCCACAAGTAAAAACCATACCAATGTTTCAACAGCTATTATGATAAACAATAAGAAATGATGTTGATCAAAAAGTGGATTAGCAAGAAAGAGCGAGAACACACTACCAAAATAAATGACTGCTTTAGGATTGGATAAATTAGTGAGCAAACCTTTTATAAAAAACAACCATGCTGATTGAGGTAAGGTAATTTGTTTGATTTCCTGCTTTTGTTTAGAAAATGCTGAACGCAGCATCTGATAACCGAGCCAACACAGATATAAACCACCAGCAATCAAAAGTCCTTGTTTAAGCCAAGCCATTTTCTCAAAAATGATATTCAGTCCCATTAATGCCAACAAAGACCACAGCATCGCGCCCATGCATATTCCAACTGCAACTAATACAGCATCTTTACGTGAACGACTTACTGCTGTTTGCGACACAAGGAAAAAATCTGGACCAGGTGTAATCAATGCACAAAAATGAATGAAAATGAGTGTACTTAAAGCGATGAACATAACTGATCTCGATGCTGAGACGATGGTCTATCAGCTTAATTAAAAAACGTGATTTTTACCATATTTAATCTATAAAAATGAAAATAAAAAAGCCTCGAAATTGAGGCTTTTTAAATGATCATTTAGTTTAAACCAAAATATCTCGTTTCCCGTTTGCCCCCATTGAGCTCACAATTCCATTCTCTTCCATCTGATCGATAATTCGTGCAGCTCGGTTATAACCTAAACTAAATTTACGTTGAAGTGATGAAGTTGAAGCTTTTCGGGTTTCCAAAACAAAAGAAACACATTGGTCATATAGAGCATCCCGACTAGGATCACCATCGCCATCTTCAAAACCACGTGATGTAGGTTCTTCATCGAACGGCGTCAAGATTTCATCCACATAATTTGGCTCACCACGTTCACGCCAAGCATCACATATACGGTTCACTTCATCATCACTGATAAATGCACCGTGAACACGCTCAGGCTCGATTTTACCCGGTCCAAGGAATAACATATCACCATGTCCAAGTAAGTCCTCTGCACCACCCGCATCAAGAATGGTACGTGAATCGATCTTACTGTTCACACGTAAAGCCACACGCGTTGGAATATTGGCTTTGATGAGACCTGTAATAACATCGACAGATGGACGTTGTGTCGCAAGTAAAAGATGAATCCCAGCGGCACGTGATTTCTGCGCTAAACGCGTAATCATTTCTTCAGCTTTTTTACCCACCTGCATGATCATGTCTGCAAATTCATCGGCAACAATAACAATCGAAGGTAATGGTGTTAATCGAGGTGCTCTTTCTTGAGTCGCTGAATCACTAGGTTTCCACGTCGGATCAATCAAATCCTCACCATTTGCAATCGCTTCTTCAACTTTACGGTTATAGTCACTTAATTTACGAATCTTCAAGAATGACATCAACTTATAACGACGCTCCATCTCATTTACACACCAATTTAAGGCACTAACAGCGTCCTTCATGTCTGTTACTACAGGTGTCAATAAGTGAGGAATATCACTATAGTTTGCCAACTCAAGTTGTTTTGGATCGATCAAAATTAAGCGCAATTGATCAGGGGTATACTTTAATAACATCGATAGAATCATCGAGTTTACTGCAACCGATTTACCTGAGCCTGTTGTTCCCGCTACTAGCATATGTGGTGCTTTGGCTAAATCAGTCAGTACGGGATTGCCTGAAATATCTTTACCCATCGCCATACTGATCAAGTTATTTGGATCACGATAAGTTGGGGTTTCCAATAATTCGATCAAGCGCACCATTTCACGAGAACTATTAGGTACTTCAATCCCGATATATGGTTTACCAGGAATAACCTCAACAACACGTACGGAAGCCATCGACATTGAGCGCGCTAGATCGCGTGAAATATTAGTAACTTTTGATGCTTTAACACCTGGTGCAAGATCAAGTTCAAAACGTGTCACTACTGGTCCAGGCTGTGCTTCCACCACTTGTGCTTTGACATTAAATTCTTGCAGTTTGATCTCAAGCAATTCAGATAATCTAGCCAATTGATCAGCTGTAAAATTCACTTTCTTATTTGGATCAACACGATCTAATAACTCCAAACCAGGCAAGGTAGGTAAGTCGCGTCGCTTTTGGGCAACTTGCATTGCTCGTGACATTGGTCGTCCGAAAGCATCAGTTAAAGGAGCATCTAGATCAAAATCATCATCCAAATCGATTTCTAATTCTGGTTCTGCTTTACCAGCTGTTTCCTGCCATGCCTCGATGAATGCTTCCTTAGATAATTTTTCTTTTGGTACTTCAACTTCAATTGGTGCTTTTACGAAAGCAGATGACTGGGCATAACTTGTGCTTGTCGAAGGTGTCTTAAACTCATCTTCGTCTATCAATAAATCATCGAAGTCATCAAATTCAGATTTCTGAGTTTGTTTCACCTCATCATGAGCACTGATCGGGGAATGAATATTTTCTTCAACGACTACAGTATTCTCTGGCTTTACAGCGAATTCAAATTCATCAATATCTTCATCCACCTCAAACTGTTGTTTTTGTTGCAATGAAGAAGTCTGCAACTCTTGATTGAATGGTGTATGAACATCTGTCGCTGTTTTGCTATTTGGAACAGCAGCGAGTAATTCATCAAAAATTTCATCATCATTCCAATCTAAATCACGATGATTAGTTTTCTGAACAACATTAGAATGTGATGATGTATTTAACATCTGATGATCATCAAGCTCGTTACGATCATCTGCAGCTTTCAGTAAAGCATCTATTTCTTGTTTATGGCTTTGTTCATCATGTTGCAGTGCACGCCAAACCTCACCAGTTTGTATGAGTCTTTGACTTTCAGCCTCGAATTGGTGCGCACGTTTTAATGTTTGCTCGAAATCGTCCTCTGGTTTTGATTCTTGGGCATTCATGCGTTGTTGTTCTTTTGCGGCCACATCGGCAAATAATCGCTCAGCCAATACCTGATGATGAGAATCATCAAATTTAGTTTGAGTCTCTTGGTTTATAATATCGTGAGTAGAATGATTGGCTAGTACTGGTTCTGCACCTACAGTAGCAGAAGTCTGAGCATTGGTTTTTAACGGCGTTTCAGTCATCGTAATTTGTTCAGTACGATCATACGCTGACTCTTGTTGAGGTACATTCTTATAAAATAGATCCTGCAAATATGCGGGTGTTTTCTTTAGAGTAATCCATGTTTTATCCCACTGGATTCCAAAGGCTAAAGTTAATAATAAAATACTGAATGCAAGTAAAAATAACGTTGCACCATATATTGTCAGCAAGCCAGTCAGACTTTGTCCCAACTCATAACCAATAATTCCACCAGCTGCATTATCTAGAGTGTCCGCAGGAGTATTCCAGTGCAGATAGAACAAACTCGCCACAGATAACACGAGAAAGAATTGTGCCGCATAACGAAACGGACGATTAAGGAAACTTCTTGGCCACCATACTTGGATTGCTTCAATAAACAAAAAAATCGGGAGCAGCAAACTCGCCCATCCTAAGAATCCAAATAACAAATCTGCGATCCAAGCACCTGCAACACCGCTCGCATTGGAAACCTGTTGGGTATCACTAGATATATGCATCCAACCTGGGTCAAATGGAGTATAGGTTACTGTGGCAAGAAATAGATAAATGCCAAAAGAAATCAAAAATAATGTCATTAAAAAGCGTTGTGCATAAACACTTGACACCGCAGTCATATACAGTCCTGTAACCCAATTTCGTTATTTGTTTGTCTATTATTTAAGGTCTGAACAACCCTAATCAATAAGTCTAATATTATGCACGTGTTCTTACAAAAAAGATGCACGATTGTTTACTGTTGTTGTTAACATCCTGATCGGATATAGCGCAATTCGATTGAGTTAATCAATATTATCATCATCGATTTAGCCCACTCCCCTACGGATTCACGTATAATTTTAGCATTTTCAATATAAAAAGGATGTTCTTTAATGAGCGCTCGTCACTCACGGTTAATTATTTTGGGTTCTGGTCCTGCGGGTTACAGTGCAGCAGTTTATGCAGCGCGTGCAAACCTTAAACCAACACTCATTGCTGGCTTACAACTCGGCGGTCAATTAACAACGACGACTGAAGTTGATAACTGGCCTGGTGACCCTGAAGGATTAACTGGTCCTGTACTTATGGAGCGTATGCAAGCCCATGCTGAACGTTTTGGTACAGAAATCGTATATGACCATATCAATGAAGTTGATTTAAAAACACGCCCGTTTGTTTTAAAAGGCGATATGGAAGAATACACCTGTGATGCTCTCATTATTGCAACTGGTGCGACCGCTCAGTATTTAGGTCTTGAATCAGAAGCAGCATTCATGGGACAAGGTGTAAGCGCTTGTGCTACATGTGATGGTTTCTTCTATAAGAACCAAAATGTCATGGTTGTGGGTGGTGGTAACACTGCAGTTGAAGAAGCACTTTATCTTTCAAATATCGCAGCTCATGTCACATTAGTTCACCGTCGTGACAGCTTGCGCTCTGAAAAGATCCTACAAGATCATCTTTTTGCGAAAGAAAAAGAAGGTAAGATCAGCATCATTTGGAACCATCAAGTCGATGAAGTATTGGGTGATAATACTGGTGTAACATCTGTACGTATCAAATCTACCCAAGATTCAAGTACACAAGATGTTCAAGTACAAGGTCTATTTGTTGCGATTGGACACAAACCAAATACAGATATGTTTGAAGGTCAATTGAACTTACGTGATGGTTATATTCAAGTTCAAAGTGGCACTTCTGGTAATGCAACAGCAGCATCAATTGAAGGCGTCTTTGCTGCTGGTGACGTAGCTGATAGTATCTATCGTCAAGCGATTACCTCAGCAGGTTCAGGCTGTATGGCAGCATTAGATGCTGAGAAGTATCTTGATAATTTAAACTAATTTACATTAAGTTTAAAAAGCCACCATTTTTATGGTGGCTTTTTTTGTTAAATGATACATACAATCAAAAACATGGCTTTATTTAACAACAATTATATTTTGGATGAATGCATGACAACAACATGGACCAATGGCTACCAAACTGAAGTCAATTACACCTATGGGTATTATCGTGATCTTAGCCCTAACTTCCAAAAATTCTGCTTACTTTTAAATGGGATAGATAGTCCAGATATTCAGACAAATCAAACACATTGTGAACTTGGCTTTGGGCAAGGTGTCAGCATCAACATACATGCAGCAAGTACTGATGCCAATTTCTACGGTACTGACTTTAACCCTGCACATGCAGCTCATGCCAACCAATTAGCACAACATAGCCAAACTAAGCCGTATTTTTTTGATGATAGCTTTGAAGAATTATTAAATCGAAATGATTTACCCATGTTTGATTCAATTAGCCTACATGGAATATGGAGCTGGATAAGCTATGAAAACCAACACATCATTTTGAAATTCATTCGTAAATATTTAAAACCCAATGGTATTGTCTATATCAGTTATAACTGCGTGACAGGTTGGGCTGCCAATATGCCTATACGCGAGTTATTTCATAGCCATTTTAAATTTAATAGCAAAAGTACAAACCCACTGCAAAAAGTAAATGAAGCATTAAATTTTAGCGAAGAACTACTTAAACAAAATCCAATCTTTGCTCAAAGAAATCCCAATGCTTTGCAAAAAGTAATCGATCTCAAACAACAAAATCCAAATTACTTAATTCATGAATATTTGAATCAAGATTGGCAATGCTTTTCATTTCAGCAAGTAGTCAGAATCCTAGATGAAATTAAATTATCTTATGCTGGGTCTACAGACTTAGGAACGCATTTAGATAACATTAATTTTTCAGAAGAACATCAGCAATTTCTAAATGCGATTGAACACCCGATTTTCAAAGAACAGTGCCGAGATTATTTTGCCAACACGCAATTTAGACGAGATTTATTTATTCGAGGCAAAAATAATTTAACCCCATTACAAGTCCAAGCAAAACTCCGAAAAACAGCATTTGTACTTCTAATAGCCAAAGAACAATTACCGAATAGCATTACAGGCCTATTGGGGACATTCAATTTGATAGAGGAAATTTATCAACCTATTGGCAATCGATTTGCTGAAGTTAATTATCAACCGCTCACTATTGCAGATTTAGAGGCTAGTTTTCCCGAGCTTCACTATGCAAAAATCTTAAATGCGCTCGTTATCCTGTGCCATCTTGGACTAGCCCAACCATGTCAAAATAATGAACCATCTCAAAAAATGTTCGAGCATTGCCACAATCTAAATCACTACATTTTAAAACAAGCGAGTTTTCATCAAAACTATGGCGTTTTAATTAGTCCAATCACAGGCATTGGTATACCGACTGAACATTTTCATCAATTATTTTATCGCGCTCATTTTATAGAGGGTTTAACGACTGCAACAGATTTTGCTTACTATGTGCAAGATGTCATCCAACAGCTTGGGTGGTTAGTTTTAGATAAAGATGGTCAAACGGTTTCAGATCAAGTTAAAAGCATTGAAATTATCCAATCTAAAGCCCAAATATTTTTAGAAAGTAAGAAGTTGGAAATCGCGAAACAATTGCGTTTATTTAATTAAATACTGATGATCAAATGGCGAAGTACTATATTTGCCATTCGACCTTTCTTAGATTAGTTTAATCTGAATCCTTTCCATATTCATTTTATTATGCATCAACTTCCACCCTCTCAATATATTTTTCCTGATCCTATTGAAGCAGATCCCGAGGGACATGGTTTCATCTGTATTGGTGCAGATCTTTCACCGTCTACATTATTTGAAGCCTATACACATGGATTATTTCCATGGTTCAACGAAGATGAACCTATCTGTTGGTGGAGTCCTGAACCACGTTGCATTATCGAACCACAGGCATATAAACCTAGCAAATCCTTACTACGAAATATGAAAAAACATGATTATCGAATTACGATTAATCATGCATTTGAACAAGTCATTCGTGCCTGTTCGTTACCACGAAGTTATGCAAATGAGACATGGATTAGTGAAGATATAATTGAAGGATATTCAGCTCTATTTAAAGCAGGATATGCCTATAGTGTCGAAGTCTGGAATAGTGAACAGCTTGTAGGCGGTTTGTATGGTGTCACTATTGGTAAAGGATGTTTTGGTGAGTCGATGTTTAGCACCGAAACAGATGTCTCTAAAATGGCATTTTATACACTGATGTTAATTGGACAGGAAAATCAACTGCCTTGGATCGATTGCCAATTGGTCAACGATCACCTTTTAAGTCTTGGAGCACGTACACTTTCTCGCCAAGCCTATTTAAAATCGTTACAAGATGTAATTATTACCCCCTCTATCAATTGGAAAAGTTATCAAGAACGTGTATTTTCAAGTAAAACAATAGCTCTTTTTTCAAAATTAGACGGTTAACGGATTAACACCTTGGAGGGACAGATTAATGAAATCATACCAACCCAAGTCCCTTTTAAATGACTTACAGTATTACATTACTCCACCACATGACTGTAGTTACCTCGATAACAAATCAGCTCGGATGGTGTTCTTAGATCCAATTCATCGCATTGATGTGGTGACATTATCTGAACTGTCACGTGTTGGTTTTCGTCGCAGTGGTGACTTTGTTTATCGCCCAGAATGTCATTTATGTCGTCAATGTTTGTCGTGTAGAGTCCCTATTCAAGAATTTCAAATGAATAGCAGCCAAAAAAAGGCATGGAAACGCAATCAAGATTTAAGCATGAATATCTTGCCTACCTCGCAAGCGACAGAACAACATTATCAGCTTTATGAGAGATATATTAACGAGCGACATTCAGATGGTGATATGTATCCAGCCAATTATGATCAGTTTGAGAAGTTTCTCGTACACAGTTGCACAGAAAGTTTTTTTATCGAATTATGGAAAGACCAAAAACTAATTGCGGTCTCTACTTGTGATTTGATGGATGATGGTTTATCTGCGGTTTACACATTCTTTGACCCAGATGAACAACGTCGCTCCTTGGGCGTTTATGCCATTCTTAAACAAATTGAATATGTAAAAACTCTAAATCTTGATTATTTGTATCTTGGTTATTGGGTGCCACACTCAGCGAAAATGAACTACAAGTCACAATACACACCACTTGAACTATTACTAGATGGTCAATGGCGTAGACTCAATCGCCCATTATCTGAGAAAGAAATTCATCAACTCGGAAACTCACTCATGAGTACACTACCTTCAGAGTGGAATGATCTAATCATTAAATAATTTAGGATTTAAATAAAGACGCGAAATCATCAGTGCATGTTTTGACCATAATCACAGCATGCTCTTTTGTACCATCCAAATTGGGATAATAATTTTTGCGTAAATCTATTTGATGAAAATCCATTTTTTCATACAAACGAATTGCAGCATGATTGCTTTGACGTACTTCTAAAAAAATTTGGATAGGATTATTTTTTAAAAGTTGAATTGAATAATCTAATAACTCGTATCCAAGGCCTTTGCCCTGCTGGCTTGGATGGATCGCCATCAGTAACAAATTAGCTTCATCTAACACAGGCTGTAAAATACAGAATCCTACTATTTGATTTTTAGTTTCATAGACTGTGCATTGGTAAGAAAGCAAAGACTCCTGAAATTGTTTTTTAGACCACGGATGTGTTTGAACTAAACATTCAATCTCAGCAACTTTATCCAAATCCTTTTCTTGCATCAATCGAATCACGTGAATACCTTGTCAAAAACCTAATTGGCAGATTATCGACAATTTAAAACCAAATTTAAATAAAAAAAATGGGCAATCTGATTGATTGCCCATTTTATTTAGTGAGGATTAAAACCTAACTCGGCACGCCATTTATTTAATAATTCAGTGGTGTCGTAGTCATTTGGATGGAATTTAGGTCTTAAGAACGCTAGTAAAGTTGGTATTTGACGGGTCATAAAACCTTTATAACCATACATAAACTTCAGCATATATTTCGTGTCACGCCATGTTAGTTTTCCATCAGTTTTGAGTAGTTTTGCAGTGAAATAAGATTGGGTAATAAAAATCAGACCCATTGCAATCACAAGTGCTAGTGATCTCATAAAATAAGCTTTAGCACCTTGACCATACATAGCCTCGTACACATCAAAGACAACAGCTTTATGTTCATTTTCTTCAACAGCATGCCACATCCACAAATGATACATGGTCTCATCCATGAACATCGATTGGATATCTGGATTACTTAATAATTCCTCAGCAATTGTAGAGGTAAAATGCTCTAAAGCACATGTTCCAGTTAATCCAATCATTTCTTTGTTGAAACCAAAAGGTTTAAGTAATGTAGTAATTACATTAACACCATAATTGATCACTTTGCCTGTTTGCTCTTCCATCTTACGAACATCATAACCATAGGCTTGAGCAGATGCATTGAACGCTAAATGCTCTTTAGAATGCATCGCCTCTTGACCAATAAAAGCACTAATTTCTTTCTGCAAACGAGGGTCAGCTAATTTAGGATCGTTTCTAACCGCACGAGTACTGTTTACAAAAAATTGTTCACCTTCAGGAAATAGCGCTGATAAAGCAGTCATAAAATGCGTGAGTGCAGCATCACCATTTGCCCAATATCGAGGCACATCACCAAACTCAAAATCCATTCGACGTACAGGGAAACTAGCGCCAGCACGATTTGAAATATTGACTTTAGCATTCATACCTTATTCTCCTTAATGATGAATCCATTCTTTGTTTTTATCCATTCTTATTTTATACGCTGTTTATCATGCTTTAATTAAGTGCAGATAAGGTCATAAAAGCATCATCTTAGGACATGTCTTCAAGTTTTTATGAAAATATTAAAAATAGAAAAAGGGCAAATTCATGCCCTTTAAAAACAAACAGTATTGAAGAAAATAAGGCTTACAAACCTAATTTCGCTTTCCAATCTTTTAATAATTGAACTGTATCTAAATCATTCGGATGGAACCGTGGTTTAAAGTACGCCAGCATTTCTCCTGCCATTCCTGCGATGATCCCTTTTGATGGACTATAACCATACTTATAAATCATTCCCAACTCTTTAAGATTTAGCTTTTTATCTTGCTTAAGCAAACGTAAAGTGAAGTATGACTGAAGAATAAAAATTA
Source organism: Acinetobacter sp. SK-43 (assembly GCF_015351505.1). Lineage (NCBI taxonomy): Bacteria > Pseudomonadati > Pseudomonadota > Gammaproteobacteria > Moraxellales > Moraxellaceae > Acinetobacter > Acinetobacter sp. SK-43. Next base: position 857 of record NZ_JADKPY010000032.1, on the reverse strand, counting down.
AAGTCATGGCAAATACGAGCGCTGTTGTACGTAAGCCGTATGCTTTAATTCCTGTGCCAAAAACAGACTCATATACATCATATGCAACTGCTTTATGCTCATTCTCCTCAACCGCATGCCAGAACCACATATAAGACATTGTGTCATCTGTCATCAAATCTTGGATATGCTTATTACGCAATAATTCAGATGCAATCGTCGCTGTAAAATGCTCTAGGGCAGTCGTAGCGGTGAGATCAACCATCTCACGTGTCATACCAAAAGGTTTTACGATTTTCGAAAAATTATTTAAAGCAAATTGAATGTAACGACCTGTAATTTGTTCTAAGGCTCTTACATCATGACCGTATTTTTGAGCAGAAGCATTGAAATTAACATGCTCTTGAGTATGCATTGCTTCTTGACCAATAAACGCACTAATCTCTTTTTGCAGCTCTTCATTCTCTTTAATCGCTGGGTGATAACGCACAGCACGAACTGAATCAATAAATAATTTCTCACCATCTGGAAATAAAGCAGATAATGCAGTCATAAAATGTGTAAGACCTGCTGAGCCACTCATCCAGTATTCAGGTACTTGATCAAAATCAAAATTCATACGACGTACTGGGAAACTTGCACCTGCACGATTTGAAATATTTACTTTAGCATTCATACCGCCTACTCCTTTTCAGTGAACTTTTTTCACTGAGCACTTTTGTTCGTTTTCTTGAGTTTTATATTACGTTTTTATATGGATCAATTAAGTGCAGTTTGGGACAGCAAAGTATCAGTTTGGGACACTATTCAATAAAATTGTCAAACAATTGATATAAAAAAACACCCCTTGAGGGGTGTTTTTTTATCACTCTAGGCGA
>NZ_JADKPY010000031.1:0-42718 GCF_015351505.1 Acinetobacter sp. SK-43 | reverse complement strand
ATAATCAGCGAAGAATTCAAAAAGGCTTGGATTTTAAGACACCAAATCAAATGGCAGAAGACTTTTATTGGTTAGCTGCCTAGAATCTCCCAAGTGAAAGTCTCCTGCTAATTCAGCACACATCAGATCCTCTAATTCTGATTATTGCAGGTAGGACAGGTTTTTGGGTAGGAAAGAAAATTAATGAACAGATTGAAGTACTTCAAAGTATATAAAACATACAGGCTTTAATTTAAAAACAAGCTCAATATGACCACAGGACAATGCTATGTTCACGAGGCTTTGTTGCACAAAGATTTGAAATGCAAAGCGCCCCTAATTGAGCTAAATTTAAGGCGTAACTTGGGTAAGTGGTCGACCTAATTCCGTAAATCTGTTAAGGACTGCTACACGTGCATGGATTTCATTCACTTGGCTATCAAAACTCCTTGCACTGAGTTTATCTCCTAATAATTTGATGCAATGCATCTGAGTTTCAACCAAACTTCGCCGATGATAGCCTGACCATTTTTTCCATAGTGTCCTGCCTAAACGTTTAATTGTTCGAAGTAATTCATTTCGCTCTAGCGAGCTACTCTTTGTATCTTTCCATTGTTTCGCATTTTTTCTAGGTGGAATCACCGCATGCCCTTGCCGATCTGCAATGACCTGACGGCATTGCTTGGTGTCATAAGCTCCATCGGTATAAACAGAGTCAATCCGCTCATCTTGTGGAATCTGATTAAGTAAATCACCAAGCACCTGTGAATCACTGACATTATTGGTTGTAAGCTGAACTGCTCGTATTTGTAGGGTTTTAGCATCTATACCAATATGAAGTTTACGCCATTGGCGACGATATTCAGGTCCATGTTTCTTGCGTTTCCATTCGCCCTCACCTAGAAACTTCATGCCTGTTGAGTCCATGAGTAGATGCAGCCCATCGCTACTTTTTTGGTAGCTGATTACAATATCAATATGCTTTTGTCTTCTACAAAGCGTGTTGCAGATGCAGCTCTTATTCCGAGGAATTTTACACTGGTATCGCCCGCCGATAGAAACACCAGATCCGGCAGTCAGGACGTAAATAACCATTTCTCCAGTTTAAATAAAAAAACCTGCAGATTCGATGCAGGTTTTTTTTAGAGATAATCAATCGCGTCTTATTTGGCTTTACGCTCTTTCTCGATCAGGTAATTCACCACCTGAATGACTTTGGCATCATTACCCTGCACAATATATTTACCATTCACGGTCACTGCCGGAACACCACTTAACTGATACTGAGCAGCCAGATTTTTGGCTTGGGCAATTTTTGACGAAATCGGGAATGATTTATAAGTCGTGTTAAATTTCTCTTCAGAAATACCATAACGGGTATAGAACTTGGCCAATTGCGCCTGTTCTAAAATTGGACGCTGCTTGTCATGAATATCATGGAATAATTGTAAATGTGCTTTTTGACGCACACCCAATGCTTCAGACACATAATAAGCACGCGCTGCCTGCTCCCAGAGTGGATTCATTGCAGCCGGCGTACGTACAAAACGTACATCTTTTGGTAATTTTTTCAACCAGCCCTGCATATGTGGTTCAAGCGCGAAACAGTGACCACAGCCATACCAGAAGAATTCACGTACCTCAATTTTGCCCGGTTTTTCGACTTTGACTGGTTTTGCAACCACCTGATAGTCCTGACCTGCCACAAAATTGGCCATAGCACTACCTGAAAAGGCCAAAACAGATGCGGCAACAGCACCTAAAAGGAATTTTTTCATTGGGATTATCGTCCTTTAAATCATAAGGATGCAAAATAAGTTAACATTTTGCTTCCGGCCACATTAAGCTAGAGTTTTATTTAAATGAAGCTATTTAGTAATCATTAGATTAATTAAAATCTAAACCTAACACCAGCTCCATATAACCAACCTTTCTCAGAGTTTGATTCTATTTGCCACAACGTTTCATCATTACCTTTTGAATACTCATAGGCAATGTCGATATACGGCATGATCTTTTTACTGATTTCATAGCGAGTTTCAAGCCCTGCGGTTGCACTGCTTAAACCAGTTTTTTTCGCATATTTAGAGTCATCACTAAAGATCGCATCCAACTCTAAATAAGGTTGAATAATCAACTTTTGCGTAATCAGAAAATCACGTTCCGTTTCTAGGCTAAAGCCCGCATAACTGTCTTCTCCTGCATAGAGATAAGCATCAGTTTCAAAGAAATATGGTGCCATACCATGTAAGCCAATCACTGCATCAACATTTTCTTCGGTGTCTTTGCGATGATCATCGAGTTCAACTTTTTCACTGCGATAACGTGCACCAATCTGTGCATCCCAAAAGTCTGAAATCATACGGCTATATAAAAGTTTGGCATCATAATGTGCATCATGCGATTCTTCTTTATCGGCATGAATTTTAATAAAAACCTTATTTTCATCTGTGCCAATACGGGTTTCAAACTCTGACTTTAAACCGCCTGTGCCATCTTCATTGACAAGCCACTTATTGTCCACTGTCGTAATCGCATAAATTTGCGCACCGTGTTCTGAGCGATGATCATAATGCGAACTCTGCTGAGCATTCGCATCTGGTACATGATGTAAATGATTAACCGTAGATGTTGCCTGATGTTGTGCCTGATTCATTTGGCTATGGTTCATTTGAGAGCGATCCATTTGCATCGGCTGATTTTGACTAGAAGATGTAGCAACTGTCATTTTTTCAGGCGCACTATGATCTTCACCATTATGTGCCAAACTCACTGCACTGACCATCAACAAAGAGCTTGCTAAAACAGTTTTAGAAAAAAGATTAATGGTGCGCATGTTGATCTCCTTTCTGTACTTTTTGATCTTGCTGTTTCTCTGTTGATTTGTGATGCATTGGCTGTTGACCTGCATGTTGATGGTTCATCGGTGCTGAATGTGCAGCATGATTCATTTTCCCCATCATCTGCATGTGTTGTACATGCTCTTGTGGAGAATGCTGTGAATGATCCATCTCAGACATCGCTTGATGATTCATTGATGGTACATTTTTTCCATCAGTCTGAGCAGTTGAATGATGCCCTTCGTGCGCCAAACTTAAGCTTGTTAAACTCAATACCGCAACAGAAAAAAACGCTTTAAATACAAAATTAGTGATGTGCATGTCCAGCTCCTTTTTGCTCAGTTACTTGGTGAGTTTGAGTCGAATTTGTACCTTGAATTGGCGTTGTAGACACTTGTTCATCGCTAACATTTGCCACGATCAACTTGTTCATCATTCCTGCACTCATGTGATACAACAAATGACAATGGATTGCCCATTCGCCCAACTCATCCGCAGTTAATAAAGCAGTCACTGTTTTACCCGGTGGTACAATCAATGTGTGTTTATTCGGCATATCTACCGACTCTTGACCATTCTCCAACTGCATAAACATGCCATGTAAATGCATGGGGTGCGCCATCATACTGTCATTAATAAATTTGATACGGATACGCTCGCCATACTTCACTTTTAATGGCTCAGCATCGCTGAATTTTTTACCGTTAATCGTCCAAATATAACGCTCCATAGTACCGCCCAAACGCACTACTAATTCACTGCTAGCTTCACGAGTATCTTTTTGCGGTTCTAAAGATTTTAAATCACTATATTGCAAGGCTTTATTGCCCGCAGGTGTAGATGCATTTGCCCAACCATAAACCACTTGATCATTTTCTTGTGGTTTTGCTGTGCCATGCTGTGAATGATCCATTTTCGAGTGATCCATGCCTTGCATATCGCCATGGTTCATTTTTGAATGATCCATTTTCGAGTGATCCATGCCTTGCATATTGCCGTGGTTCATTTTCGAATGATCCATTCCTGCATGATCACCGCCACCATGTCCCATATCTTCCATGGTCAAAAGTGAGCGTGGACGTGGTGCAGGCATATGAATGCCATGTTTCATAGGATTTAATTCATTGTGCAGTGTACCAATCGCATAGCCTGCACGGTCAATTGACTCAGCTTCAATTTGATAATGTCCGCCTTTTGGCTCCACAATCACATCATAAGTTTCAGCTGTGCCAATACGAAACTCATCCACAGCAACAGGTTTTACAGGCTGACCATCAGCACTGACCACAGTCATTTTCAAGTTAGGAATACGGACATCGTAGAAAGACATCGCAGATGCATTCACAAAACGTAGGCGAATTTTTTCATTCGGTTTAAACATTCCTGTCCAATTTTGTTCAGGTGTTTTGCCATTAATGAGGAAGGTATAACCTGTAACATCCGACATGTCGGTTTTTAGCATACGCATCTGATTCCACATTTTGCGGTCAGACCATGTCGCTTTTATGCCATCACGTTTAACCTGCTTCCAAACATCACCCAAGGTTTCACGCTGATCTTGATAATATTCAGCTGAAATTTTAAGATCTTTCTGAATTTGATCACTGGTTTTTTCATGAAAATCTGACAACATCACCACATAGTCACGTTCAGCTTTTTCATGTGCTGCCAATGGTGTTTTACCTTTTGGATAAATCACAAAAGAACCATATAAGCCGTCCTGTTCCTGTCCTTTAGAATGAGCGTGATACCAATAAGTCCCGCTTTGGCGAATCTTGAATTTATAAACATACTCGCTTTGAGGCTTAATACCGTTAAAACCATTAAATCCCGGTACACCATCCATAATGCCCGGCAACAACAGTCCGTGCCAATGAATAGAAGAATCTTGGTTTTTTAAATTATTTTTCACGCGAATGATGGCTTCATCACCCTCTTCAAACTCAAGCAAAGGCGCAGGAAATTGACCATTTACGGTAATGCGCTTTACAGGCTTTCCAGTTGGGCTGACCACTGCTTCATCAATAACAAGCTGATATTCACGCACTTCGGCAAAAACCAAAGGCGACGATGCAAAACAAATACCTGCTAATAGGTACGAACTAATTTTATGAGACATAACTTAACCTTAATTTTTGAAAAATAAATAAATTTTAAAAAAATTGGTTAAGTTTTAGGAGGACGTGAAATTTCTTGCCAATACCCATTTAGATATTGGTTGGAGTAATAAAAATTAGGCTGATCTATAGAATAGAAGGTATCTAGGGGATCTAGCGAGCTTTGCAAAGAATGAAGACATGAGATCTGTGTCTGGCAGGATAAGCTAGAACATTCCTGACACTTTTTGTGATCTATATTCTGATTAAGAGCTAAATGATTATGGCAATCGGTATTCGTCTGTACTTCGTGATTAATACCATGTTGAGTGACTTGCTGTGCTTGATCTAAACAATGATCTTGGCTCATTTCAGTTTGCATATTGATATGCATTATCTTTACTGATGCAACAGACACACTACTCCATCCTATGGCAAAAACCATAAGAAAACAAAACCAAAGTTTTTTGGAGAGATGAGTCAACACGAATGCTATCTAGGAATAGAATTTAATCCAAAATTTCTTAACGGAATTTTCAAATATTTACAACTCAATATAATTTAGTGGCTTTGTTGCACAAAGATTTGAAATGCAAAGCGCCCCTAATTGAGCTAAATTTAAGGCGTAACTTGGGTATGAGGACGCCTAATTCTGTAAATTTGTTCAATACGGCTATGCGTGCATGAATCTCATTCACCTGACTAGAAAAACTCCTTGCTGTTAATTTATCACCTAATAGTTTGATGCAATGCATCTTGGTTTCAACTAAACTTCGACGATGATAACCAGACCATTTTTTCCAAAGCGTTCTTCCTAAACGTTTAACTGTTTTCAGTAACTCATTCCGCTCTAAAGATCTCAATTTCTGATCTTTCCATGGTTTTGCATTTTTTCTTGGCGGAATGAGCGCATGTGCATCTCGATCTAGAATGACTTGTCTGCAGTGCTTCGTGTCATAAGCACCATCGGTATAGACCGAATCAATTCGTTCATCTAAGGGAATTTGAGCAAGTAAATCACCAAGCACCTGTGAATCACTGACATTATTGGTTGTAAGCTGAACTGCTCGTATTTGTAGGGTTTTAGCATCTATACCAATATGAAGTTTACGCCATTGGCGACGATATTCAGGTCCATGTTTCTTGCGTTTCCATCCCCTCACCTAGAAACTTCATGCCTGTAGAGTCCATGAGTAGATGCAGCCCATCGCTACTTTTTTGGTAGCTGATTGCAATATCAATATGCTTTTGTCTTCTACAAAGCGTGGTGTAATCTGGAGCTATCCAATTTAATCAGCAAAGTTTAATCAGACTTTGCACAAAGCCAGTGACCATACGTAAAGACAGACGGAATAAGGATTTAATCATTAAGCAGCATTGGATGGCTGCGTCGGAGTAGGTTTGATTTCGCCCTTGTTTGCCTTTTGATGGCGCATACCATTGCGTAGCAGGATCAAACCAAATGGCAATATTTCCGCGACTCATGAGTGCTCGGTTATATGCTGGCCAATTGGTTGTGCGGTAGATTTTCTGTGTAGGCTTCTTCATTTGAAAATTATATCGCTGAAAAACCCTTTACAGATAGGTTTGTGCAACAAAGCCATGCGAATCTTGAAGTTTCAATTTGAACTAAAACAGGATCTCCGCCAAAAACACCTTTAGCGAGTACTTGTAGAGTTTCACCCTCTCTAAAACCTAATAGTTGGAGCCGTTCCAATATGGGATCAGTGGTATGACTGTATTGATTACCTTTTTTGAGATCTCTAATTTTGACGATCTGATTTTGTTTAACTTGAAATAGATTCATTTTCGATACTCTTACTTCAAAGCCAAAATCTTTCGAGCACCATTAAGCACGAATAAAGAAACCAGGATGCCAATGATTAAGTCTGGGTAAGCTGATCCCGTCCACGCCACGAGTACACCGGCAAATATAACGCCCATATTTACGACAACGTCATTCGCCGAGAAAATCCAACTGGCTTTCATATGTGCGCCATCTTCTCGATGACCAGAAATAAGATATAAGCATGTCACGTTAGCTATAAGTGCGAGCAGGCCAATAACAATCATGAGCGTTGATTCTGGCTCGCTTCCAAACATGAATCGTCTAATGACATCAACAATCACGATAACAGCAAGTAATAACTGAATCCAACCTGCGAAATGGGCTGCTTTTATTTGATATTTCGCAGCTTTTCCGACGGCATATAGCGCAATACCATAAACGGCTGCATCGGCAAACATATCTAGAGAATCAGCAATCAATCCTGTAGACGCAGCAATAATACCGCTGATGAATTCTATAAAGAAAAGTAGAGCATTAATACCTAATAACAGTTTAAGTACTTTAGCTTGTCTCACAGGATCAGGTTCATTAGGTATATCGCCTGAAGAAAGCTGTGTTTCATCAAGTTTCGCCCCAAAACCCAGTCCTTCGAGTTTAGCCGTAATTTGCTGAATCCCTTCATTATGGAAGACTTTCAGTTTTCGATTGGGAAGATCAAAAGTAAGACCTTTAACTGCTTCAATATCTGCAAGAGCCATACGGACCATTTGCTCTTCAGCAGAGCAATCCATTTTAGGAATGGTGTAGGTACTTGTTTGCTTAGCCTGTTGATTGCTTATATAAGTTTCAGTCTTCACAAGCTTTGCACCAAAACCCAAAGCTTCAAGTTTGGTGGTTATATTTTCATCTTTTTGATTATGTAGAACCTTTAAAGACCGGTTAGGTAAATCAAAGATGAGTTTTTGAACACCATCAATTGAAGATAGCGCCATACGAACCATCTGTTCTTCCGCAGAACAATCCATTTTGGGAACTAAGTATTCACTCATGTAGTGCGAATCTTTTAAAACGTTTTCAGTGCTTAAATTTTCTTTGGGATCAGAACCACAACAGGATTGAGCGGTATCTTCACAACTGTTTGAAGTGTTACAGCAAGGAGATGAAGATTTTTCTTCTTCCTCTTCACCACAACAGCTAGGCGTATTATCACAATTCTTTGAATTGCTTGCTTTTGCAATTGATGGATGATTTTCTTGTTGAGATTTCTTATCTTCGCATGGTGTTTCTTTACTACATCCACAGCCACTCATAGTTATACCCATTAAAAAAATTTATAAACTTTGAATATTAGAATCCCTATAGTTACTATAGAGTCAAGATTTTTTGGAAATACCAACTCAATGCATTTAAAAATTGGTGAACTCTCTAAAAAAACCTCATGTTCAGTATTAACAATTAGGTTTTATGAAAAGGAAGGTTTAATTCCGAAACCCGAAAGAACGGAAGGAAATTACCGCCTTTACGATATAGGCTATGTTGAGCGAATTAAGTTTATTTTGAATTGCCGAACTTTAAATATGAGTTTGAATGAAATTCGTCAATTACTCACCTATAAAGATAATCCCAAGAAAAATTGTTCAGATGTGAATGAATTAATTGACTTACATGTCAGTGCTATCAGAGAAAATATAATCAAGCAACAAAAGCTTATTGAACAATTATCTGATTTAAGAGGTACTTGTGATGGCTTATGTACAATTGACCAATGTGGAGTTTTAAAAAATCTGGCACTGTTGCAAATAGAGATTTGAGTCGATGATGTTCCCTTTAAAAAGTACTTAGAGACCGAAAACCCTGTTGATTAGACACACTTCACCCTGAGGCTGACCATAATAAAATGACGATGCTTGTCCTTTACGTAGTGCACGCATGACTTCAATACCTTTAATTGTGGCATAAGCCGTCTTCATAGATTTGAATCCTAATGTGGCCCTGATGATCCGCTTTAGCTTGCCATGATCACATTCAATCACGTTATTTTTATACTTAATCTGCCTGTGCTCAAGGTCTGGTGGACATTTACCTTCCCGTTTTAACCGTGATAAAGCACGTCCATATGTGGGTGCTTTATCCGTGTTGATCACTTGTGGAATTTGCCACTTCTTCACATTATTTAAAATTTTTCCAAGAAAACAATATGCTGATTTGGTATTACGTCTAGAAGAAAGATAAAAATCAATGGTATCGCCACGTTGATCGACTGCACGATACAGATAAGACCATCGTCCATTCACTTTTACATAGGTTTCATCAATATGCCACGAGCTCAGATCTGTAGGATTAAGCCAATACCAGCGTAAACGTTTTTCTATTTCAGGAGCATAACGTTGAACCCAACGGTAAATAGTCGTGTGATCAACATTCACACCCCGTTCGGCCAGCATTTCCTGCAGTTCACGATAGCTAATGCCATATTTACAATACCAGCGCACAGCCCAAAGAATGATTTCGCCCTGAAAATGCCGACCATGGAAAGGATTCATATGCTGCACCTTTAGCTAAAACAGTCTTCAGCTTACCATTCGTGGTTATTTGCAACAGTGCCACCAATTATGGGTCAGTGACTTTACGTATATTCAAACTCATTCAGGCTGGGTTTATACTGCATTTATTATTGATGTGTTCTCACGAGCAATTGTTGGATGGAAAGTATCTACACGGATGAATACAGATATGGTACTCGATGCACTTGAGCAAGCATTGCACGATCGAGGCATGCCAAAGAATGTGATTCATCATTCCGATAGAGGTGTTCAATATCTTTCTATTCGCTATACCAATCGTTTAGAAGCTGCAAATTTACGAGCATCAGTCGGTACAACTGGTGATTCATACGATAATGCTTTGGCTGAAACGGTGAATGGCTTATACAAAACAGAGGTGATTGAATATCTAAAAGCAGATTGGCAAGGTTTAGCGGATGTACAACTTGCGACACTAAATTGGGTAGATTGGTTCAATAAAGAGCGTGTACATAGTGCATTAGGTTATGTATCACCTTTTGATTTTGAAGCAATGTACTATGATAAGATTAACCCGTTAGGTCAGGTGGCCTAACTTAAATAAAAAACTCTCCGACAAACCCGGTACGGTTCAAATGCTTTCTTGCCTTACAGTGGAATTGATAAAATAAAATTCAAGAATTGAACTATATAAACTGGAATTTTTAAAGCGATCTTATTTAACTTCTATAAAAATGCCAATAGCGTCTAAAGGATATAGCACTACTGGCATCATATACTAAGGCTGTTATAGATTTTTAGCCTTCACAGTGATGACTATATAATTTTCTCCTTCTGCTTTTAATTCAAAGTCAACTTTATCTCCTACAGTTAAACCATTTAATAAGGATGGGTCAGCAACTTTAAAGCCCATCTTCATTGCTGGCCAATTAATCGCAGGAATTGCTTCATGGTCGAGTGTTAAAATATTTTCTTTCGTATCAATAGCAGTAATCACGCCAACGGCTTGAGCCGTTGTAGCGGTAGAAGACTCCTTATTCATCTGCTCCATAGGTGCGTCTGCTTTCTTCTGCTCTGATGCTTCATTTTTACTACATGCGCTTAATGCAGCAATAGTGGTAACAAGAGCAATAATTTTCATGAATTTCAACATAATAAAACCTCTTTAGACGAAATAATAAAACGATCAATGTGTTGATAGTTTTCTTTTGATTAAAAGCTGATATACAGCCGGGATAACAAACATTGACAGTAGAGGAGCTGAAATCATGCCCCCAACCATAGGTAAAGCAATACGGCTCATCAATTCAGAACCTGTCCCAGTCCCTAAAAGTATAGGAATTAAGCCTGCCAAAATGACGGCAACCGTCATGGCTTTAGGACGAACGCGTAGTACAGCTCCTGTTCGGATTGCATCATTGAGTTGTTGCTCCGTTAAGGATGTCGTTGAAGAAGATAGGTTTTGCTGTGCATGTTCAACTGCTTGCTTCAAATAGAACAACATGACTACACCAAACTCAGCAGCAACACCTGCAAGTGCGATAAAACCAACTGCAATCGCAACTGAAAAGTGAAAACCGCTCAAATACATGGCCCATATACCACCAATCAAAGCAAAAGGTAGCGTTGCCATAATCAGAACTGCATCTTGTACTTGTCTAAAAATCAAATAGAGCAGTAGAAAAATAATCATCAAAGTAATTGGAATAACAACTTTTAAACGCGCATTAGCACGTTCCATAAACTCAAATTGCCCTGAATAGCTAATGCTCATGGCAGAGGAGCGTTTTACTTTTTGATCAATAGACTGCTTCAAATCTTGCACAACCGAAGCTAAGTCACGTCCTTGTACGTCTACATAAACCCAACCACTAGGGCGGGAATTTTCGCTCTTCAGCATTGGAGGGCCATCTGTAATTTGAATATTGGCAACACTACTTAATACAATTTGTTGTCCAGATTCAGTTACAATCGGTAAATTTCTCAAAGCTTCCAATGAGTCTCGAATCTCTCGTGGATAACGTACATTAATAGGATATCTTGCTAATCCCTCAACAGTTTCACCAATATTTTCCCCGCCAATCGCAGATGATACAATTTGCTGCACATCGTTGATATTGAGGCCATATCGTGCAGCCTGCATACGGTTAATATCGACATCAACATATCGACCACCTGTGAGTCGTTCAGCCAAAGCCGAGCTAACTCCGGGCACCTGTTTAGCCACTTGTTCAATTTGCTGTGCTACCCGATCAATATCTTGCAGATCATTTGCTGAAATCTTAATCCCGATTGGACTTTTCACCCCAGTTGCCAACATATCAATCCGGTTACGAATAGGTGGCACCCAAATATTCGTTAAACCCGGTACTTGAACTGCTTTATCCAGTTCTTTTACTAATTTGTCAGGTGTCATACCTGAGCGCCATTCAGACCGTGGTTTGAACTGAATCGTGGTTTCAAACATTTCTAAAGGCGCAGGGTCTGTTGCTGACTCAGCTCTCCCTGCTTTACCAAATACTGTCGCAACTTCTGGAACCGTTTTAATCATTCGATCTGTTTGCTGTAACAGTTCTGAGGCCTTAGCTGCGGACAATCCTGGTAAAGCTGAAGGCATATACAGTAAATCACCTTCATCCATATTCGGTAGAAATTCTCCACCTAATCGAGTTAAAGGTAAAAGACTAATAAGGAAAATTAGCAACGCACCAAATAAAGTGGTCTTTGGATGAGCTAAAACCTGATCCAACATAGGTCGGTATATTTTGATGAGGAAACGGTTCAATGGATTACGCTGTTCTGAGGGTAATTTCCCGCGGATCCAATAACCCATCAAAACAGGAATCAGGGTAATGGATAAACCAGCTGCCGCTGCCATGGCATAGGTTTTGGTAAACGCCAGAGGCGAGAACAAACGTCCTTCTTGCGCCTGTAAAGTAAAAACAGGAATAAAAGATAAGGTAATGATAAGTAAGCAGAAAAATAAAGCAGGACCAACTTCACTGGCGGAACGGGCAATAATATTCCAGCGTGCTTGAGTTTCTAATACTTGATTGGGATGTTCATGCTGCCAAGTCTCTATATGCTTATGTGCATTTTCAACCATCACAACCGCTGCATCAACCATAGCGCCAATAGCAATGGCAATCCCCCCCAGTGACATGATATTGGCATTTAGGCCCTGATAGTACATGACTAAGAAAGCCGACAAAATCCCAAGTGGTAAAGAAACAATAGCTACCATTGCTGATCGTAAATGCCAGAGGAAAAGTCCACAGACTAAAGCCACGACAATAAATTCTTCAATTAATTTATGACTGAGATTCTCGACTGCCCGATCAATCAGTTTACTGCGATCATATACAGGAACAACTTGCACTCCTTTAGGTAAACTTTGTTGCAATTCAGCCAGTTTTGCTTTCACAGCAGTAATCGTTTCACGTGCATTCTTACCAGCCCGTAAAATCACAACACCACCAACAGTTTCACCTTGTCCATTCAGCTCAGTGATACCACGACGCATTTCCGGTCCGAGTTGAATTGTTGCAACATCACCTAAAGAAACAGGAACACCCAAACTATTTGTTTTTATCGGGATCTGTCGAAAATCTTCTAATGTCTTTAAATAACCAGAAGCTCGTACCATATATTCAGTTTCAGCCATCTCCAGAACTGAACCACCGGTTTCTTGATTGGCCTTTTGAATCGCTTCAATGACATTGTTTTGAGTAACTCCTAAGGCGGCCATTTTACTTGGATCTAAAACAACCTGATATTGCTTCACCATTCCCCCAATCGTGGCAACTTCAGCCACATTGGGTAATGTCTTTAGTTCATACTTTAAAAACCAGTCTTGTATGCTTCTCAGTTGTGAAAGGTCATGTTGTCCTGTTGGATCAACTAACGCATATTCATAAACCCAGCCAACGCCTGTGGCATCTGGCCCTAATGAAGATTTCGCATTTGCAGGAATTCTTCCCTGAATCTGATTTAGATATTCCAATACACGCGAACGGGCCCAATAAAGATCGGTATGTTCATCAAAAATGACATATACAAATGAATCACCAAAAAAAGAATAACCGCGAACAGTTTTAACACCGGGCACCGATAACATGGTTGTTGTTAAAGGGTACGTCACCTGATTTTCAACAATTTGTGGTGCCTGACCTGGGTAATTAGTTCTGACAATCACTTGCACATCAGATAAATCTGGTAAAGCATCAACCGGAGTATTTTTTACAGCCCAAACACCCCAAGCTGCCAGAATTAAAGCTGCCAATAAGACAAATACACGATTCAAAATTGAAAAACGAATAATACGGGCGATCATAATAGTTCTCCCGTTAGTTCTTCAAAGATGCCATAGACATCTTTGAAATGTCAGAAATGACATAAGAATTTCCAACTTTTGTAAACCCAAAACGGACCTGGTCACCTTGCTGAATTCGGGTAAATGGTTGTACGGGCTGTTTAAAGCTCATGGTCATAGCACCCCAGCCCAACTCAGGAATAGCTTGGTGTGAAATGGTAATATCTTGATTTGTGACTTTTTCAACTTTACCAAGACCTTGATATGTTGACCTCTTAATCGTTTGAGATGATGCAATTGGTTGCCCAGTGTTGAGCTTATCCAATACGCCTTGCAAATTTGCTTCAGAATCAATCAGAAATTGTCCTGAAATCACTACTCTCTGACCAGCTTTCAACCCTTGCAGGACTGCAATTTTATTGCCATCACTTTGCCCTAACTGTACAACAACTGGTTCAAAACGTCCTTGCTCACGCCCTACAATGACAACATTCCGAGTACCTGTCCGTATAACAGCTTGCTCTGGTACAACCAAACTGCTTTGGGGATTATTTATTATATTGACAGAAGCAAACATCCCTGGCTTAAGTTGACCACTAGGATTTGATAATTCAATCCGAACTTTAATAGTTCTTGATGTTGTATCTAAGGTAGGCAAAATGTCGATAACTTTGCCAGTTACTTTTTGAGAAAAAGCAGCAAAATTGGCTTCTACACTCATACCTCGTTTGATTCCAGCAATTTGTTTTTCAGGAACGGCTGCCTCTAGCCAAATCGGGTTGATACCTTTAATTGTGGCCAAGGTTTGTCCCATAGCCAAAGCCATACCATTGCGGACTTCTAGTGAATCAATAAATCCACTAATGGGAGCTTGCAAAGTTATATTAGATTGCACTCGACGAGTTCGCTCAACTTGATGAATCACATTTTGTGGTATTCCTAAAAGCTGCAAACGTTGACGGCTTGCTTGAATAAGGGAACGATCTCCAGTACGGAGCACAGCTAAAAATTCAGTTTGCTCTCCAGTCCATTCGGGTATTGAAATATCAGCTATAGGGCTTCCTTCGGTCACCATATCTCCAACAGCATGCCCATACACTCGCTGAACAAAGCCACTTGCTCTAGTTTGTAAAATAGCTGTTTGCCGTTCATTTGCTTGTAATATGCCATTAGTAAACATGGCATTTCCAATTACAGCCTGTTCAACAGTGCCGTAACGGATGGCTAAATTTTGTTGAAGAGATGGATCTATTTTGACTGTAGGACGACTTTCATCCGTCATCGCAGTATTTTCGTCTGCATATTTAGGTACCAGTTGCATGTCCATAAATGGAGACTTGCCTGGCTTATCAAAATGATGTTCTGGTTTCATTGGATCGTACCAATAAAGCACTTTAGCATCCTGCTTCTGGCTTACCAATGCCGATTGAGAACCCTCTTCCTGATGAGCAAACCAATATCCGGCACCGCCACCTACGACAAGACTAATTGTGGCAACTCCCATGACAGTCATTGCCAATTTATTTCTTAACATTATGGCTGCTCCTCAGCATGGTTTAAGGTCGGCTCTTCAAAGGCAAAATAAAGTTGTGCTGTTGTAATTGCTTGTTGTTGTTGAAGATCAATAAGACGCAGCTGTTGTTCTAAAAGAGCTTGCCGGGCGGTAATGACATTGGACAAATTGCTTTTGCCTGCTTGGTAACTTGCTAACTGTAAACCCACTTTTTGTTTGGCGAGTGGAATACTTGTCTGTATCGTACGCTTAATTTGTTGACCAAGCGCATCAAGATCAGATAACCCATCATCCAGCATGGTGAGATGTTCACGGTATTGAACTTCTTGATCGGCAATGATCCGGTTTTGTTCGGCTAAAGCTGCCTGAACGAGCGGCCCACTACGTCTTTTTGAAAATACTGGAAGCTCTGTTGTGAGTTGAACCCCGATCATATCGCCAAATTCGCGTGCTCGATGCTGATAAGCAAGCTCAATCCCCCAATCTGGTTTCTGTAAAGCCTGAGCTTGCTTCAGTTTTGCTTCAGCAGTTTTCTTTTCTGCCTGAAATGCTTTTAATTCAGGATGTTGATGCAAATGATGATATAACTTTGATGAATCAAGATGGATGGATGGAGCTTGGTCAGGTAAGGTTTCAATTTGAGTAAGGTTTTCGGTAGGCTCTGCACTGATCAAGCGATGCAACTCTAGCTTGGCCTTATTTAAATCACGAAGCAAATCATCCTTCTGGTCAAGCAATACCGTGGCTTCTTGTTTTGGATCAAGTGCATCAGCAACCATTGTCCGACCAGAGGTGACCTGTGTTTGGGTCATCTGAGAAAGTAATCGATTCTCTGAAAACAGTTCATCGTATAGCGCCAATTTACGCTCAAGATAAAAACGTTTAAACCAAGCAGATGCAACTTTTTGACGTAACTCAATACGTAGAATCTCAGTTTGAGCAGTGACTGAACCCAATTCAGCTTTTGCTAACTCGACCTCGGCTTGTCTTTTGGCGCGGTTTGGAAAATCTTGCATAACGCCAATTTTCTGCATGGTCATGCCATCTTGTGTGACTGACCATGACGCATCACCAGATATAGGATAATTCTCCAAACCGACAAATAATTTAGGGTTGGGTAAAATACCTGAAGCTAAAACTACATTCTCAGCCCCTTCAATTTGGGCACTATTTACTCTTAAAGTTGGAGCATATTGCTCAGCAAGCTTCAAAGCTGTATCCAAAGTCAGTGGCTGGGCATAGACTTGACCATAGACTAGAGAAAAACAGATCACACCTATCGGCCATCTCACCCTGCGAGATAGCTTTTCTTTATAAAATTTCATATTTTTAGCTCTAAAATGATATACACGCGCACGCGCAGAACATCCATAAAAAATGCTATGAATGACGAAGAATTATCAAATTAGTTAGAGCGTGGGGGCTTCCATAAACCTGAAGGGTATGGAGCAGGAAGATTTTGATCTGGAAAATAAAAGACTGATCGCTCTACGGGTGAGAATACCGTTGAGTGCAAAATGCTTTGAGGATCACTGGCGTACGCAATTTTGGCAAAAGACATAATGCAATCTTGCTCAGACATACAGGAAGGATCATGTAGCGTTTTTTTGACCTTTGCTTCAACTTTCATACAGTCGGTATGCATCATATCCTGGTTTTGAGATGCTTCCATTTGCATGGATTTCATCTGTTCAGATGGCATTAAACACCGCTTATGTACAGACGAAGCAGCAGCAGCCGATCCTACTAAAAGAATAGCAAACGATAAAAACAGCGATAGGCATGTTTTTAACCACTGCATAATGTCATGACCAAAATTTAAGCTTTTTTAGTTTTACATATTTAGAAAAAATTAGCAATTTTATTCATTAAAATAGCAGCCTTAAGGCTGCTATTTTAATATCGAGACAAATTAAAAAACTAATTCAATACCTGCACCATATAGCCATCCCTTTTCAGAATCTGTTGCTTCTTGAAAAGGAGTTGATTTTTTTCCTTTCTCATATTGATAGGCTATATCAACAAATGGTCTGATACGTTTGGTAATCTCATAACGAGTTTTAATACCTGTCTTCAATTCTGACAACCCCGTCTTTGATGCAAAGTCAGAATTATCATTAAACACAACATCTGCTTCAATATATGGCTGAGTAATCAACTTTTGAGTGAGTAATAAATCACGGTCGAAATCAAAACTAGCTCCCCAGAAGTTGTCTTTTCCACCATAAAGGTAAGCTTTGGTCTCAAAGAAATAAGGAGCAAGACCTAATATACCAACGACACCATCGACTCGATCGCTGTTCTTGTTATTTTTATCCTCGCTGTATCTTAGACCAGCTTGTACATCCCAAAATGGTGCTACATTACGGCTATAAAGTGCAGACACATCATAATTGGGATCATTACTCTCTGCTTTATTCAGATTGGCTTCAACAAATACTCGATTCTCATCTGTTCCAATCAATGTTTCGAAACTAGAACCTAAACTACCCTTACCATCGTTATCAATTACCCACTCATTGGAAAATTTAGTTGTTTGGTAAATCTGTCCACCATGCTCGTTCAGATGTTTATCATGATTTTGGCTAAGAGCTAATTTGCCTTTTGAAGTACTTTGAGCAGCATTACGTTCAACATAGCCTAATCCTCCAGCTTCTTTTAAAAGCACATTCATACTTGACGTACTCTTATTTAGATTTTCAGTCGAATTATCATTAGCAAATGCCATACCTGCTAAACCAATTAAAGCAACTGATAAAAGTGTTTTTGAAAAAAGTTTTTTAGTGGTTTGCATGTTGATTCACTCCCTTATCATTTGCATGGGGTTGGGCAACGATACTTTTTGAATCAACATCATTGCTATCTACATTTGCCACAATGAGTTTGTTCATCATTCCAGCTGCCATGTGATATAACAAATGGCAGTGGATAGCCCATTCACCTAATTCATCAGCAGTAAGTAAAGTTGTAACTGTTTTCCCTGGTGGCACAATGATCGTGTGTTTATTTGGCATATTACTTGGATCTTGACCATTTTCAAGCTGCATAAACATACCGTGCAAGTGCATTGGGTGAGCCATCATACTGTCATTCACAAATTTCAAGCGTATACGTTCCCCATATTTCACTTTGAATGGTTCTGTTTCATTAAACTTCTTACCATTAATTGTCCAAATGTAGCGCTCCATATTCCCACCAAGACGGATTTCCATTTCACGTTCAGGGGCACGAGTATCTGGTTGAGGGTTTAAAGATTGTAAATCACTATACTGGAGTGCTTTTTGACCAACGGGTGTTGAAGCATTTGCCCATCCAAATACGGTATTATCATTCTTGTCTGAAGCCGACTTAACAGTAGCGCTATTCATCGGCATATCATGATCCATACCTTTCATAGAAGACATATCATGATCCATACCTTTCATAGAAGACATATCGTGATTCATGCCTTTCATAGAAGACATATCATGATTCATATCTTTCATTGAAGACATATCATGATCCATACCTTTCATAGAAGACATATCGTGATTCATGCCTTTCATAGAAGACATATCATGATCCATACCTTTCATAGAAGACATATCGTGATTCATATCTTTCATAGATGACATGTCATGGCTCATCCCCATATCTTCCATAGTTAATAAAGCACGAGGACGAGGCTTAGGCATCTCAATTTGTTTGACTGCTGGGCTGCTTTCTTCATGTAATGTTCCCACTGAAAAACCGGTACGATCAATAGATTCAGCTTCAATTTGGTAATGTGCTTGTTTTGGTTCCACAATGACATCATAGGTTTCAGCAGTACCAATACGGAACTCATCTACAGGAACGGGCTTTACAGGTTGACCATCAGCACTGACTACAGTCATTTTTAGGTTTGGAATGCGTACATCAAAGAATGACATAGCGGAAGCATTAATAAAACGAAGGCGAACTTTTTCACCAGCTTTGAAGTTACCGGTCCAGTTTTGCTGAGGTGTTTTGCCATTCATTAAAAATGTATAACCAGTCACATCGGACATATCTGTTTTCAGCATTCGCATCTGATTCCACATAGAACGGTCTTGCCAAGTCGCTTTTAGCCCATCACGTTTAACTTGTTTTAATACATCGAATACTGTTTCGCGGCGGTTCTGATAGTAGTCTGCTTCTTTTTTAATATTTTTCATAATTTGATCACTTGTCGAATTATGAAAATCAGAAAGCAAAACAACGTAATCTTTATCGGTTTTTTCAGCAGCTGTTAGTGGAGTTTTATCTTTAGGATAAATAACAAAAGCACCATATAAACCGTCTTGTTCTTGTCCTTTACTATGTGAATGATACCAATAAGTACCATTTTGGCGGACTTTAAACTTATATTCATAAGTTTTATTAGGGGCAATGCCATGAAATTTGTTAAATCCAGGTACACCATCCATAATTCCAGGTAATAATAAGCCATGCCAATGGATTGAAGAGTCCTGATTTTTTAACTTATTGTGAACACGGATAACGGCCTCATCACCTTCTTCAAATTCAAGAAGTGGTGCAACGAATTTACCATTTACAGTAATTCTCTCAACTGGTTTTCCTGTGATATTTACAGTTTGTTCAGCGATTGTTAAATCATATTCTTTAACTGCCGCCATTACCCAAGTTGATGAAAATAAACCAACTCCTATTAAAAGGACATGACTTAATTTTTTAGACATTTATTTCACCTATCTAATATAAAGATGGGGAGCTCAAGCAAACCAATTATTCGCTTTAATCTCCCCAATCTTTCATTTATCGTATTTGTTATTTATTTGATGTATTTGACATGTTCATCTTTGAGTGGTCCATGTTCATCATATTTGAATGATCCATATTACCCATTTTAGACTGATCCATATTCATCATCTTAGAGTGATCCATCTGAGACATATCAGCCATATTGCCATGCTCATGCTGACTATGATCCTGTTGGGTTTTCTCATCATTCTTCATATTACAAGGTTTTTGGCATTTCTCTGACATTTTTGAGTCCGCTTTAGTTTCAGTGACTACAGTGGTTCCCTGTTTAGCATCGGCTGCCCAAGACTGAGTTCCTGCAATTAAAGTTCCAATACACATAAGTGTAGTTAAGCTACGACGGAATAGAGTTTTCATGTTTTGCTCCAAAAATTAACTTTATACAAATACCTTAAAGGCTACCACCAAACATCTATATGACATGAAAATGACATTTTTGTAATCTACAAAGAATCACGTATTTATAACGTTATTATATTCTTAATGAGTGATATTGGATTTTTATCAATGAGAATCTTACTAGTTGAAGATGAACAAAAAACTGGTGACTACCTTAAACAAGGTCTATCTGAAGCTGGGTATATTACGGATTGGGTCACAGATGGATTATCAGGTAAACATCAAGCACTTTCCGAAGAATATGACCTCATCATTTTGGACGTTATGTTACCAAAATTAGATGGCTGGAATATCATTTATGATATTCGCAAAAGCGGAAAGACAATGCCTATTCTATTTCTTTCAGCGCGTGATCAAATTGAAGATCGAGTTAAGGGATTAGATTTGGGAGCTGATGACTACCTCGTAAAACCTTTTGCTTTTGCTGAGTTATTAGCACGCATTAAAAGCTTACTCCGACGGGGACAACAAAAAGAAGATAGTAACCTTATTACAATTGCTGATCTTGAACTTGATCTTCGTAAACGCCGCGTCACTCGCGCTGGGCAACGTATTGACTTAACAGCTAAAGAATTCGCGCTGATGGAATTATTTATGCGTAGACGTGGTGAAATTTTACCTCGCGCACTCATAGCTTCTCAAATTTGGGATATGAATTTTGATAGTGATACCAACGTCGTAGAAGTCGCTATTAAACGTTTGAGAAGTAAAATTGACAGTAACTTTAGCCCTAAGCTAATCCAGAACATACGGGGAATGGGTTATGTTCTAGAGGTTGAAGATGACTCGTAAATTGTTTAATGCAATCAGCTTTCGTATAGCTATTATTTTTTCTCTATCTACCGTAATCATTCTAATGATTATGGGACTAGTTATTCATCAACTCGTAATGCATCATTTCGAAGCTCAAGACCGAACTCAATTAGAAGGTAAAATTCAACTTATAGAGAATCTATTAGAACAGAATCCTTCTAATTCTCAAGAATTGAATTTATATTTAAAAGATGCCTTAGTTGGTCATCATGATCTAATTGTTCAAATTGAACGACCAACGGGTCAAATTATTTTTAGTTCAGCACCATCCACCATTCATACCAAAACACTCAATAAATCAAAACGAAAGCCTTGGGTTGAATGGAGCATTCAAAATAAAACCTACCGTGGTTTAATTTATACAAAGTCTTTTAATCATCAAGACTCAATTATGTCAGCTCAAATTGTCGTTGGCATCGATACTTCTGAGCATCTACATTTCTTAAATGACTTTAGACGTCAACTTCTATACATTGGATTTGTGGGTACAATTTGTTTAATGTTCTTAGGGTGGTTCGCAGCATGGCGAGGGTTACGCCCAGTTCAAAAAATGGCAAAAGTGGCAGAAGGTATATCTGCTCAACATCTTTCTGAACGCTTAGAAGTCGAAAACACGCCAACAGAGCTTAGATCCTTAGCCATAGCTTTTAACGATATGTTAGATAGACTGGAATCTGCTGTAGAGAAATTATCAGACTTCTCATCTGATCTTGCTCATGAAATTCGCACACCTATTAATAATTTGATGACTCAAACCCAAGTATGTTTATCCCGTAGTAGAGATATCAATACTTATCAGGAAGTTCTCTTTTCTAACTTAGAAGAGTTTGAACGTTTAGCTCGGATGGTTTCAGATATGTTATTCCTTGCCAAAGCCGAACACGGTTTGCATTTACCAAACTTACAAAGAATTGATTTGGTCAAAGAAATTTCAGCTTTATTTGACTTTTATGATGCTATTGCTTCTGAAAAGAAAATGACTTTAGAACAAACTGGTCTAGGTTATGTAAATGGCGATCCTTCAATGTTACGTCGAGCACTCAGTAATCTATTATCAAATGCGATCAAATATGGAAAAACAGATTCAGTGATCAAAATCAATTGCCAACAAAGCTTTGATAAAACTGTTTTTACAATTGAGAATGAAAGCTCACCTTTATCATCAGACCAGCTAAATCGATTATTTGACCGTTTTTATAGAACAGATGCTTCCAGACAGCGAGTTGAGGAAGGTACTGGCTTAGGGCTAGCAATTACCAAATCCATTCTTGATGTACATGGCGCAACAATTAGAGCAGACTATCATAATGGCCGCATAACTTTTAAAATTATTTTTAAAAATTAATCACTTATATAAAAATAAACAACTACTGACTACTCATCTTTAATAGTTAAAAATAATGAGTAGTCAGAAAAACTTAGTTTTGGCTACGTAGTCGTAAAGCATTACCAATTACCGATGCTGAGCTTAGGCTCATTGCTAATGCTGCGATCATAGGCGAGAGTAACCAGCCAGTAAATGGATACAGTACACCAGCAGCCAAAGGGATACCTAATCCATTATAGAGGAAAGCAAACATCAAGTTTTGTTTCATATTTTTAACAGTTGCCTCTGATAAAGAACGAGCAATTTCAATACCACGTAAGTCACCTTTTACCAAAGTAACTTGGGCACTATTCATTGCTACATCTGTTCCTGTACCCATTGCAATTCCGATATCAGCCTGAGCTAAAGCTGGGGCATCATTGATCCCATCACCAGCCATCGCAACCACTCTTCCTTCTTTTTGCAATTTCTTAACCAATTCTAATTTATCTGCGGGTTTAACCTCACCATAAACCTCATCAATACCTAATCTAGCGCCAACAGACTTAGCTGTTGTTAATCCATCACCAGTAGCCATTACGATTCTTAGACCGGAATCTTTTAATGAAAGAACAGCCTCAGGTGTACTTGCTTTGATTGGATCTGAAACAGCTATTAACCCTATCAGTTTTCCATCCACAGCTAAATGCATGACACTTGCACCTTCGGCTCTTAACTTTTCAGCTTCGGGAACAAATGCTTTAACTGATATTCCCAGCTGTTCCATTAATGCTGTATTACCAAGAGATAATTGTTGTCCATTTAACTCTCCTTTAACACCAATCCCAGAGCCAGATTCAAAAGATGTTGGTCTAGACAGTACAAGATCTCTTTCACGGGCAGCACGTACGATTGCATCAGCTAAAGGGTGTTCACTCCCCTGATCCAGACTAGCTGCTAACCGAAGTACCTCATTTTCTTCATAGCCCGAAAGAGCGATAACCTTATCGAATGAGGGTTGGCCTTCAGTTAAAGTACCTGTCTTATCAATAATTAAAGTATCAATCTTACGTAAATTTTCTATTGCAGCTGCATCACGAAAAAGTACACCATTCGATGCACCACGACCTGTTGCCACCATAATTGACATAGGTGTCGCTAAGCCTAAAGCACATGGGCAAGCAATAATTAACACTGCGACAGCATTAATTAACCCGTAAACCCAACTAGGCTCTGGGCCAAATACCCCCCAACCAAAAAATGTAAGCACAGAAATAGCAATAACTACCATAACAAACCAACCTGCAACATGATCTGCCATTCTTTGCATCGGCGCTTTAGAACGTTGAGCTTGCGATACCATTTGTACGATCTGAGACAGTACCGTTGAAGATCCAACCTTTTCTGAACGCATTACTAATGAACCATTCATATTTATTGTTGCACCTATTACTTGATCGCCTTCACGTTTTGTAACGGGAACAGGTTCTCCTGTTAACATTGATTCATCAATAGAACTTGACCCTTCAGTAACAACTCCATCAACAGGGACCTTTTCACCTGGTCGTACTCGGAGCAAATCTCCAACATGTACATGGGAAAGAGGAATATCTTCTTCTTTACCATCGTCATTTATTTTTCTTGCAGTCTTAGGTGCTAGCCCAAGTAAAGATTTAATTGCTGCCGAGGTCTGTGATCGAGCTTTCAACTCAAGAACTTGGCCTAATAAGGTCAGCGAAATAATGGCTGCTGTGGCCTCAAAATACACAGCAACACGCCCCATAGATACAAATGAGTCTGGAAATACTTGAGGTACTATTGTTCCAACAAGGCTGTATATAAAAGCAGCTCCTGTACCAATTCCAATCAAGGTCCACATATTTGGACTCCGATTAAGGATTGACTGCCAACATCTCACAAAAAATGGCATTCCTGCCCACAAAACAATTGGTAAAGTCAGTACCAGTTCAATCCAGCTTTGCACCTGCATTTCGAACCAGTTCAATTGATGACCAAACATTGCTAAGAAAACTACAATAATGGTTAGCGGTAAGGTCCACCAAAATCTATGCTTAAAATTCTTGAGTTCTGGGTTTTTATCAGCGTCATCTAAGTCAGGAAGTAAAGGCTCTAACGACATACCACAGATCGGACAATTTCCCGCATGGTTCTGTCTAATTTCAGGATGCATTGGACAAGTGTATATCGTGAAGGTATTAACATGAGCAGGCTGATTAACTTCATTTGAATCCTCACCATCCCTCTTTTGTGGTTCTTTTAACGTAACTACATTCTCAACTTTAGTAATATAAAAATGAGGATCACTTTTAAACTTTATGTGGCATTTCTCACTACAAAAGTAAAAAGTTCTATTTTTAACTTCTTCATAAAACTTGGATGCTTCTGTAACTGTCATACCACAGACAGGGTCAGTAAGTCTGTTATTGAGTACTTTGTTTTCATGATGATGGTCCATAAAAGCCTCCTTCATATTTAATTTTTTAAATTAATAATTTCATTAAGATGGAAATAGACTCCCTCTTATTAGTTTGTTTAGTGATCATTGTTTTCTTTAAAGCCAGTGTACCACTTGTGGTTTTTTAATTTTTAAAATGACAAAAATGTAATTTTGAAGTCATCGGGATGTTTCTCTCATCCTTTAATAATAAGCATGAGAAAGGTGATGACCAAGCAACCAATTGATGCATTTCATTCGGTCATTACTGAGCCCAAGATTAGTTTAAAGAGGATGAAGAAATGAAAATTTTCAAAAATAAAATGTCAGCTCTACGTAACACTCTCGTAGGTGCAACACTGATTGTTACTGCTTCAAGTGCATTTGCACACGTGAAACTTGAAAGTGCAATTCCTGCGATCAATGCTTCTGTAGCAAGTCAACCAAAAAACATAACACTCAATTTTGGTGAAGAAGTCATGCTAATGAACGTTAAGTTACTTGATGCCCAACGTAAGGATATCCCTTTGAACTACCAAATAACTCATGATATGAAAAAATCATTTGACGTAGCGGTTCCAAAACTAAAAAAAGGAAAATATACGGTGGTTTGGACCACAATGGGTACCGATGGCCATAACATGAATGGTGAATATAATTTCACTATTAAATCGGTAAAATAACAATAAATGCAAATAGCCAACATGCAAGCAGCTTGCTTACACGTTGGCTATAACTGTGGGAGAAAAATATGATTCCTGAGACTTGGATATACGCAACATGGTTGGTTAAAGTCATTCTATATTTAGGGATTGCATTTATTATAGGTGGTGCTTTCTGCTATTTCTTACTTGGACGTTATGTTGAAATAAAGGGAACTATTCTCAAATACATAACTATTGGTACAGGATTAGGTCTTTTTTCAAGTGTTCTCGGCTTCTTCATTCTTATAGGAAGTTTTGCCAACACTGGCCTTTCAGGTATGTGGGATAGCAACTATATAAATATACTAGTCAATACTCCTACTGGACATGTCTATATCATTCGATCAATCAGTTTTGCACTTTTACTCATATTTATGATAGTCAAACTTAGTAAAGGGACGATTGATATTTCCAAAACTGAAGGAGCAATCTTTACCATACTGCTCACACCAATCGTTTTAAGTTTTTCACAACTCGGACACGTCACGAATTTACCCTTTTTCGCTCAAGCTTTGTTAACAATACATGTACTTGTAATGTCCTTATGGATGGGGTCGCTTTATCCATTATGGAAAACAAGCAAAAAAATTAATGGCTTACCACTTAAAGAACGTATGCATCTATTTGGGCAAATAGCAGCCTTTATTGTAGGAATACTCATCGCTTGTGGTCTTAGTATTGCTTTATTACTCTTTAAAGATTTTAATACTCTAATCAATACACCTTATGGGCATGGATTTATTATTAAAATATTATTTGTCCTAAGTATTTTATTGTTAGCAGCCTTTAACAAATGGTATTTCACACCTCGCTTACAAGACCCGAAATTTGCGAAACAATTGGGCTATGCCATTTTATTTGAGATGTCATTAGGTCTATCAATTCTTTTAGCCACTGGTTATATCACCACTGTAGTCGGTATTGAGTAAAAAAGGATCACGCTATGACTTCATGGATGAAGTACTATTTATTATTTCTCATATTTTTAAATACAATATCTTGGGCTGAACCTAGCACTTCAAAAACGATTCGCTCCTTAGATGATACTGATTTACGTAATATTACTGATCATAACCATGGCGATACCAAAGTTGATGAGAATAAAGATGACCATCATTCCAAAGATAAACAACTACGTAATGAGGATAGTAGACAACAAAAAGTTATAAATGGATTAATGTTACAAAAGCCTAACGTACTACCGCCCTCCAAATAAACGATACTTAAGTAATGTTTATTGATTCAATAAGTAGTTCAAATTTTTTAATAAAAAATAGTAGCAATATTACTGTTGGGGGCTTCTTAGCCCCCAACAGTATTTAATTCAAAGCCTGCACCGACTGCTGCAACCCTTTCTGAATATCCTGAACATGATTCAGGTCATGCGTTTGCTTACGCTGTTCTGGTTTGGAATCCTCCGTATAAAACTCCTCAACAATGTCCATCCCTTCCTCACCTCCCACCTCAAAGCTGGCATTGCCATAACCTATCCTCGCTACTTGATCCAATGCCTCTTGATAGAACCCTGCTGCTTTGCTTTGTTCACTGATTTGCTTGGCATTGCTAATCGCTTCCTGCAAATTGACACCATCACGTAAGGTCAAGTCCACGTAGTAAATCGGAGTACGGTAACTTTGCGTGGTACTTTTGCCTCTGAGAGTAAGTTGCAAAGGTAGGCATGAAAGTAAATCACCTGAAGCCGAGCTGTAATAACGTAATCGCGCTGCCAGAGTGCGGATGCTATTAAAACCTGTGGTTCTAAAGATGAAGGTACCGAACTCATCGGATTCGTCTAAATTGACGTAAAGTCTCCCGTAAGGCTTACACAGTCCACCTTGTGCCAATGGACATAAATCAGGGGATGGACATGGATGTTGCTCAATCCCATTTTGTCCAAGTCGCTGGCAAGTTTCTCCATTGCCTGAACAGATTAAGCGTCCTGTTTGGCGGTCAAATAGGCTGTACTCTGCCCGTAGACTCAGTTCGGGATCATTGAAGATCATCCGCACTGGAATGGTTCTGAGTTTTTGATTGGGTGCTTTAGCTCGGAGTTGTTCATCCAAGGGATGCTTGATCCACCCATCCTTTCCTTGAATTTGGCTGGTAATCGTAAATTGGTCATCCTTTTCAGGGACGCGTTTGCCGTTCTTTTCAACGATCTTACCAATACTGATACGACCTAAAATGGGTGGTGTGATTGCTAAACCTTTAATCATGAGATGAATCCTTATTTTGTTAAATATTTACGAAGTCACGATATTTACTGTAAAGCACTACCTCTTCACCTATTCCTTTTCAGCCTGATCAATCACCTCTCTTTATTCATCGGTCACAAGAGATTGAGTGCATCAAAGATTTACGCAAAGCTTCTCCAACGCCCTTTCTCTGTTATTTGGAGGGAGGGCAAGTGGGGCGGCTTTGCGCATTTTTTAGGTTTAAGGAGGAGGGCTAGAGTTGGTTAAGAACTTGAATGAATATTAAATCTGCGACTACCAATACGGGTTTGAGGATACTGATGTAATAATTCGGGCTGTGCTTGGAGTAATGCTTTCTGGTCTAACACCACACTATCCTTCGATTTCTTCCATGTCACACTGCCCTGACTAAATATGGCTTTTTCAGCATCCTTCATTAATATCTGAATACGATGCTTGAGATAGTCATATTTGGTTTGATGATGTGCTAGATGCTTCTCCTCATTCAGTAGATCAGTAAATAGCTGATCTACTCCTGATAAAGTAGACAGATCCACAGTTTGTAAAGGTATATGCTGCGGGTATAAGAGTTGTAAAGCTTTAGCTGCTGACTCACTGGCATCGACATGAGGTGGTATATCCTTTTCTACACAAGACCAGAAGATTTTTTCTGAAGCAATCAGACGATTGATCACAATTTCATTGCGTTCAACTTTATATATCTTGGCTTCATGTCCACAGATTAAGGCACAGATATGTGCTGCTTGTTTACCCGTAACAGCCAATTGATGCTGTACTTGAATGAGCACATACAAAGGTACACCGTCTCGCCAATGCTTGGTTCCCCACTCTCCAACTGATTTACATTCTAGAAGTTGTACTTCTTCACTGCCTACGACTGCATAATCCAGATTGGCTAACATAAAAGCTTTGTCTTCATCGGGATGTTGTAAAACTGCATTGACCCGACGAACCTTATTACCAGTACGCTGTTGATAGTAATCTGCAATCAACGGTTCTAACTTGTTCCCCCAATACAAAGGTGAATAATGGTTCTTAAAAGGTTGATCTGGAGGCGCTTGCATTCGACCTGTTTTAATCATCCATAGTTCCAACATCGACATATGTGGATTTAAACCACAAGCTGCTGCGGCATCACTACTTCCAATTCCTTGTTTTCGTACTTGTAACCATTGCTCACGACTCATACCTTTGGTTTTAGCCAAACGTTTAGCTGAATTTGGCTGTGATCTAGAAGTCTGAGTGGTTTGGGGTGGATTTAGGTTTAAAGGCAAATGAGCGATTGCATGACTTGATGAGGTTTGAGTATTTGGATTCATCATATTCTCCATATCTGTAAAAAATTAAAAATTTGGGCATAAAAAAAGCCGCACCTGGGGGTGGTGCGGCAAAAGGAAAAACGACTTATTAAAATTGATTCAGGAAAGGTTCAGCTTAGGCTATTCATTTAATAAATGAGCCCCTATGTATGTTGAGTTTAAGCCACCATTCTTAACGCTTGCTCTACTCCTCGTTGTTTAATGGCTGCCCCCATACCAAACCAAGCCGAATCCAATCGATGGTCGGTACTCATCGCTCGTCGTTCATGGTCACAGAACTCTGTAATGGCACAAAGTAAACCGTAAGCTGTATCTTTGGCTGAACTGAGTTCTGCCCCACGCCCTTGTCCATTGAACATCGTCATGACTTTTGACATTGCTCGTCCATTCGGCTCAGTTTTACTGTCTGATCGAGATGAATTTATTTGGTTAGGCATTGCAGCACTACGGTAGAACTGAATGATGCTTTCATCCTGTTCAGCAATGCTTAGATTGGTATTGTTAAACACCGCATCGAAGTAAGCTGCGGCTTCTTGCTGTGTTACCTTCCGTTGACTGAGTTGCTTTATCTCGTACATATGCTCATCCCATGTACGAACTGAAACACCCAATTGCTGCTTTACTTTTTCTGCATCGAAACGAGTGCTGTGTGGGACTTTAACAACGCCTGCACTATTCTGTCCTTTTAGCGCAATCGCCAAAGTGTTATTACAGACCACTCGAATTGAAGTGAATTGTGCAGTTGTAGCAAGTGTTCCATCACAAGCCGTTGCTAATAGAATATAGCCATTACTGACATCCTTGCCCTTTAAGGCTGCGGTCTGCCCAGTCTTAGCCAATGCCCAGAACTTCTTACCGCCTTTGAGTACACCTGCTGTCTCAAGCTCAAAACCTGATTGTTCAGTGAGGTCTCGATAAAACTCCAAAATAGAACTTGGTTGCACTTCTTGAAAGCGTTGGCTAACAACAGATAACGGTGCATGGGTATCAGAACGATACAAAACTCGTTGCTCTTCAAAAGGCATAATAATACTCTGACCTTTCTCATTCTGAGCCATATAGCTGACATTGGAGGATTCAATACGCCAATCCATTCCTGCCTGTTGTGCCCAGACTTCGATTGGCTGATCTGGAGTAAGCTGATTGCCTAGACCATGCCAAGGGGTTTCACCGACATAGGCCATTTGTTCAAGTTGATGTGCCATGATGATTTCCCCTGTCCTTAGTTGAAATTGCACTGACAATTGTTGCAATGGAAATAGCCTGTTGGTCGCTGTGGTTGTGAGGGTTGAATAAAGCTATCAATCAAGCCAACAACAACAGCACCAGCCAATCCCCCCAATAATGGTGAAAACGGTGTAGGCAAACTTTTAGCAATGCTTGCCCCAATACCTGCACCTGCCATCGAAGAAAAACTGTTATTACTAGACTGCTGTGTGGTTGCACGACTAATATTGTCTGAATAACAATATGGACATGTAATATTCATAAGATATACCTCATTAAATGAAAAAAGGCTTATCCATCGATAAGCCTATGTTTTTGAATGTAGGGAAAAATAAAACATTCAATCTTCATGTTAATGATATATATCTATGATTTTTTTGAATCGACGTTGTGACATCCCAAAGGATCTCTTTTTCTTAGAAGTCTTAACTCTTAGATGTTGTCTTTTATCAGGCCTTGTAAGATACGTCAGTGTTGAGCGCATCTTCTCAACTTGATAAGCCAGATTACAATAAATAATACCAATACCAATGACATCTCTCCTTGCAAAAAGATTCAGATAATTACGGTCATGACAATTGAAATAACATCCTTGATCATTTGTTATCTCCTCCCAAAGTTCACCAATTGCTTTTGCTATGCTCCAAGCCCCTATTCTATCTCTTTCATCAAAAATCAATGCTAGATGGCAATGATAGCCTTTCGATGCCCCCTGCTCTAAAGCCCAAACCAAAAGTAATATTTCATCGCCATATTTAGAGCGATTGATTCTCCTGCGGATTTTTTCTAAATCTTGTTCTACTTTCTGGATATTTGGACTCTGGATATAAGCTAAATCAACACGTACCACCAATAAGGCTTGATACTAATCAATAAGCTCTAATAATCTCTCATCCAAACCCACAGCATTTAGTTTTTCATTGTAACGATGCTGGGCCATATCATTCTGATGTGCTGCCAGAGTTTGGATGAAATACTGCCGCCATTGTCCGTAGGTACTTTGTTTCAGAGCTCGGTAGAGCGTTACAGGTGAATCTAATTCTTTTTGGTAGTCATACAATAGGGTACAAAATAGTTCGATTAAGCTTGAGTAGCTAAAATCGGGGTTATAAATTTGGTCAAACTCCCATAACAAATCACGAAAGTTTTCATAGAAGGATCGAGGTTGTCTAGTTGCTTGTATACAGGATTGAATAAACTCTTCAATTTCGATAGTTAAAATTGCTTCATTACTTGAATTGAATGATTCTTCACAATTAGCTCGATGAGACATGGGCACTTACCTATAGTTTGGAACTATAAGAAATGGCGAATCTGTAGTGAATTAACTTCTGGACATAAAATTAAATAAGAACTAATGTATAGGATATAAATTTATAAACCATATAAAGAAAAATATATAAATTATCTTTTATATAAACATAGTCATTACACTTTTTTTAGAGATTAAAATTAAGGCATAAATATTATTTTAAAATATAGAAAAACAAAGGTTTCACTATTAATACGGCTTGTATAAAAACAAAATAACAAAGTTTAAGTTATCCGAGATAAGAAATATAACAAAATAATCTAAATTTTTGAAAAAATCGCCTTACAATACTATTACTTATACTTTGAATAAAATGAATTTCCATTACATTTCTTCAAGTAAAAAAATTGGTAGGCCAAGATGCCTTAGGAGCTAAATTCAGACTTTTTCTCTTATTCAAAAATTAAAAAAAATAAGCTAAAATCGACTGGTATCGTTCGGAAAACTCACTTGCAACCTATCCACACTTACAATAAATTTTATGCAAATCTTATTGTAAGGAAAGACTTATGGACTCTATGAAATACCGTAATGTGCTAATCAAATTAGTCAAAGAACTTGGTGACGAAGATTTTGTTTGGATATTACATATTATTAATAAAGAGAAAATCATATATGACTTAAAACTTAGAATTTTAGACAATAATGATCTCGAACTCATTGAGATGGATGTTAACAGGTTAAACTCTTCTAAAAATTTAAATGAACTAAAAAATAATATTATTATAGAGATCTCAAATTACCATGAGGAATTAGCAGAGGATTTAATATTTCATGTTAATAAATACAAAGAATCATTAATGATACGTGGCCGAAATATGTTCCAATATCAATCCAATAAACGTTTATTATTTTTTGCACTGAATGAGATAAAAATTAAAGATAGAGAAGTTTCAAAATTAATTAATTTAATTTCAAATCCATATATTCGCTTTCTTTATATTATTTTTATATTCAGAGAATACTATCGTAATAATCGTGAACTTGATTACATAGAGAAGGCTTATGCCCAACTCATGACTGAAAAATCATTACACTTTAAAAAATATGATCATGTAGCGTTCTATAAATGGGCTAAAAATTACATGGATCAAGATCAAGACAATTATAGAAAGTTCAACAGCTCTCTTATTACTCCTATTGAAGACTCTGACTTTAGCATTATTGTGAATTCAATTTTTGATAGGATGTATATCGAAAATCTCCACATCTATTCAGCCTTAAAGGACAAACTAGCAAATGCTTGGTATCAAAAAATTTATCGTGCTAAAAATAAAGGCAAAGCTCATCGTTACTTCCTAACGGATAAAGCATTAGAGAGTTTAAAAGTACTCAGCCGAAAGTATGACAAGACTGAAGAGAAGATGATCGAGCATTTAATTAACAAATGTTTTGTTGAAGACTGTGCTGATTATTCAGGACAATCCATGTATTCTTGTTAACTAGTCAATTAACCGCCCTCTAAATTTTTTAGAGGGTCTATCCCTAAATAGAATACTTAAATATCTATTTCGTGACTATAAGATCATTCAACAAATCATTAATCTTTTCAGACATATCAGGATAGTAGTAAAAATAACTAGATAAGTCTGGTGACATAAACCCTGTTTGTATTTCTTCCCCCATCAGCATAACAACTTCTCTTATAAAATCGTAAGAATTTAATTTTTCCTTGTAATACCAATATAAGTTTTTCGGATTAACCGTTAATCCATATCGCTCTCTCATTACATGACTTGCTATCTCGCTACAAGTCTGTCCTTTACTAACCTCTCCACAAATTGATTTTTTTAGATTTGTTTTCTTTTCATACTTTAATTCCCAGCCTCCCAATAAACTAGTCCATATATTTCTATTAGTAAAAATACGATTGTGGCAAAAACTAGGAGAGAGTTTTTGTAGATAATCCTTTATTTGACTTTCAATATCCTGATCATAAGTATAGATTTTAGGAAAATCACGGCTATTCAGTAAACGAGAGTATTTCTCATAGTAGATTGCTCGTTTTTCCTGTAGTGAAGCTGAAAGATTCTTAACATCTACAGATTGAGTAACGCCTTTAAGATCATATCTCAAATGCAACTTTTTTCTTAATACTTCAAACTCAATGAAGAGTAGTGCTCTTAAAAATACATGCTCATTCTTTGTCTCGTCATAACTGTTTGTAGGGCTACTTTTAGCTACACTTAGTATTTTTAAATTTATAAATTTTCGATATATATGAGCAGCTATACTTCCCTCAAATTCAGACCACAACACCTGACTTACAAGTCTAAATTTTACAGGTTTTGATGCTTCATCTATCTGTGATGAACCTATTATCTTATAGATATCCCCAATGAATCCATGATAATAAACCCCACCTTTTTTCATTTCATTCACTAAAGCATTCAATGCGATTTGTTGCCTCATGAAATTTACATCCTTATTTTCATTTAAGGGCGTATATAAATCATGTAATGAAAAATCAAGTCTATCAGGTTCATTTAAAACAATTTCAATTCCACATAAAAGATAATGCTTTAAAATTTCGTACTGTCTTGAATCTAAATTTTTTTTTGAAAGTCTCTTATGGATCACTTTTACTAACAGACTATAGACATGTTTTTTTTCCTCGGTGAATACCTCTAAAGCAGCAATGTCGTAAAAATATAAATAGTCAATAACATCGAAAGCAATTTTCTGGGTTTCAATAAGTCTAGGCATATATTTAGTGTCTAAATTGGGGAAACTTATATCAACATTTTTAGCACGATTTATTTTTTCTACAATGTCTTCCACATAGAACTTCTGATTTTTTTAAGAAAATTCAGGTCTCAATTAATCTTTAAAGTGGAAAACCTTATGCTTCAAGTAAACACAGCCGATTATTTATTTTTAAAATTTCGTTCAACATTCATTAAGCTAGATGATGTTTGTAAAGAGTTCTATCCTCACTTATGCAAAGAGAAAGTGCTCGAAAAAGTGCGCCAGCAAAAATTTCCATTTACATGCTTTCGTATTGATGAAAGCCAAAAAGGTTTTCTGTTTGTTGAAATCCATGAACTAGCAAGAGTTTTGGATGAAATTTATTTAAATAGTTATCAGAGCTTTCAAAGCTCTATACAAAAATCAATTCATTCAAAGAACTAACTCGTTAGATAGAAGGAATAAAATGTTAGAAGCTCGCTATCGTGTAAAAGATTTAGTTAACTACCCCGAGCGACCTGCAAAGGACTATATTGACCGTAGTGGCCGTAGACGTCGTCTTTCTCATAAACCAGCGAGTAAGGGCTTATTGAATGTTGCAGAGTCAACTTTCTGGAAAATGATTCGTCGTGGTGATTTTCCTGAACCGACATACTTAACAGCAAGTATGCCATCTTGGAAAGAAAGTCAGATTAAACATTGGCTTGAACAAAAAGAAAATCGAGTCGCATAAATACAGCCAGCCTATCGACGATAGGCTGGTTTTTTATATAGATACTTAAAGTGTAGATTCCATTAGAAATTTATATCTTGTTACAGTATTTTCTCCCATCAATATATTATGTACAACATATTGTCTGTACAGAATATTGACACTTAAGTTAAAGAGACTTATAGTTAATATGCTTAGTCGCAATTGTAAGAGTAATAAGCTAACTAGTGTCTATCTAAGTATCTAAATCTAATGCCCAAAAGTGAATGACGAAAATACAGCCAACCATAGTGTCCAAATGTAATGATCAATGTATCTAAAGAAGTGACCAAAATAGTGCTAAATGAAATGTCAAAATATAGTGGCGAATATCCTACAGATCGTAATTAATGACTTGTAATGCTTGAGTAATAGGAAAATTAAGACTATGCAAATTTTCACTTATACCGATGCTCGCAATAATCTGAAAACGGTTTTAGACCGTGTTATTGATGATTCAGATGTTGCAGTAATTACGAGGAAAGAAGGTCAACATGCAGTTGTAATGGGACAAGACTATTACAATAGTATAATGGAAACATTGTATCTCATGTCTTCTCCGAGTAACGCAGTGCACCTAGCAAATTCAATTGCAGAATTACGAGCATCTAAAGCAATCGAAAGAGAACTTTTAGATGAAACGGAAGACTAGTTTTACTCCAACAGCTTGGGAGGATTACGTGTACTGGCAAAGCCAAGACAAAAAAACTCTTAAGCGCATCAATACATTGATCAAAGAGTGTCTCCGTACACCTTTTGAAGGTATTGGCAAGCCTGAACCATTACTCGGTGATTTAGCGGGGTTTTGGAGCAGACGAATAGATGAAAAAAATAGATTAGTCTATGAAGTAACTGATGCAGCGATAACCATCATTTCTTGTCGTTATCACTACGAATAAAAAGAGCCCTAACTTAATGTTAGGGTTTCTTTACATAAACCATTTACTATATAACCTACGCTACAGCAATAACTGTACTTGGACTGAAAGCCATATAAATGATTAGCTTAAACAGAAAGCATCCTAAGTAGCATAAATATAAGAGGCCTGTCATTGACAGGTTGATTTATTAAAAAATTTAAATTAAATAATTACATTTCACATTTTTTTATTCTATTATTTTAGAAATTCTTAACATCTTTAATCTTTATATATTGATGGAGTGAATTTAGACTGTAAAATAAAAATGTAATTAAAAATAAACCATTGAAATGAATTCTAAAAAACATTAAATTATTTCTTTTTTTGAAAAATTAATTTTGAAAAACTCATCTATTTCCAAGCAATTACTTATATATACTATCATTTGTCTTATTCCAAGTGTAATAATCGCATTTTTTAAAATATATCCAATATTGCTCACCGAAAACTCTATTCTATATTTACATGCGACATCTGCTCAGGTTATAGCTGCACTAGTTGCTCTTAGCCTAGTAGCATATACCCACCTAAATACAGAACTTAATCAAAAAGTTAACATAGATACTTCTTTAGAAGATGCAATTTTTTTAACAAAGATTAATGCTTTTAAAGATCTAACCATCACTATTTTAATTGGAGTTTTATCAATTTCTGCTAGTCTCTTGGTTTTAACATTATTTAAATATACCATTTTTCAGGATTTTTTCATGAGTATGAGTTTTATATCATTACTCATTTTTACTTATGCATTAATTAGATTTGTTCATAGATCATTTTCTCCAGAAGCTGTTCAAAACAATAATGATCAGGTACTCGAAGAAAGTAAAAATGAGCTAAAAGATTTTATTCCTGATCCCATAGAAGAAGCAAAGGAGATAGCACCACAGACAGCTCACATGGAAGAACTTAAAACTAATGATTTTAGAAAACTCCCTTCAGAACTTGAAGAGTTAGAAAAGAAGAGTTTCTCAGATACTCTAGGTAGCTTTTTTATAGCATTCTCTTCTTTTGAAAGTAAGTTAAGAAAAGCTTACTCTCGATATAACGGATTTGTACCTAATAATCGTAATGGCTCTCTTCGAAATATAGTTAATGAGTTGGCAATAAACTTTGGAGTCATTCCACTTAATTTACATAAAGAAATCCTATCATTAGTGAAAGTTAGGAACTCTTTAGCACATGCTAGCCACGAAACAAATATTGAACCAGAAGAAATTACCAGATATATTCAGCTAATTCATGAACTTGAACGTAAAATTGATCTCCATACAAAGTTAAATTGGGATGAAATGAGTCATCAATATATACAACCAACAACATATAAAGTAACCAATAAAATATCTGAGATTGTGGATGACACCCAATCAACAGATAATGCTACTAAAAATTAAACGAGTAGAAAATAAACTCACCTTTATCCCCCCAATTTTCTATGTAATATTTTGCCAACACATTCAATTCGAAGATGATAACTTTCTATCTTCTTAACTAACTTGGCTCAAACAAAGACACTAAATAATTCGCCCACTCTTGCATCATTTCACGACGGTTATTAAGAAACTTGGTTCGGTTATAAGCCGTACCATTGTTATCTTTTACCTTATGCGCCAACTGATGCTCAATGAAATCCACACGCTGCTCTAGAATCTCATCCAGCATAGTACGTGCAGTCGCCCTGAAACCGTGTGCTGTCTGTTCCCCGCCATAACCTAAACGTCTTAAAGCGGAGTTAATGGTATTATCAGAAATAAAGGTTTTACCATCCCGCCCCACAAAAATGTATTCGCTATATGGATGCAAATCAATGATTGACTCGATCAAGTCAAAAGCTTGATCTGACAATGGCACAATATGAAGTTGTTTGGTTTTGCTTGCTGTAAATTTAAAGCATCTCTCCTCACGATAAAAATGCTCCTTTTTCAGCTTGCGTATTTCCCCTGGGCGTTGAAAGGTCAGTACAGAGATTTTTAATGCTACCTGCGTGGTCAATAAACAACGTGTATAAAGCTTAGAATAGTTCCAAATCTTATTTAACATTGGAGCTAAATCCTGCTCTTCTGTCACAGCTGCAAAGTTTCTGCTCTGTGGTTTTGGTAATTCAATATCTTCAATTGGATTGTACTGGATGAGCTTTTTCTTACGTGCAGACTTAAATATCTGGTTGAGGTCTGATTTAAGGCGTTTGGCAACAGATAAAGCTCCACGCTCAATAATGCGCTTAAAGACCTGAATCTCAAGAATTTCTAATGTAAGCTGCGGAAAGGTTAAATCACCAACGTAGGGATAGACATCGTGCTTTAAACGACGGACGGTTTCTTCATCCTGTTTTTGTTCCAGCTCACGTTTATACAACCATGCTTCAGCAACAATACGAAATGTGTTCTCAGCCTCTTTCTGTTTCTGCGACTTAGTTTCAATTCGTTCTATTGCTGGGTCAATCCCCTGCTTGATGAGTTTCTTATATTCATCACGCATAGTACGAGCATCATCTAACGAAACTTCTGGGTAAGTACCTAAAGATAAATCGTTACGCTTGCCTAAGAATGGGCGTGTGTAATTGAATATCCAGTATTTGCTACCGCCCTGATCAATACGCAGATAAAGATTTCCACCATCTGACAGCTTATACATCTTATCAGGGACAGGTTTGGCTTTTTTAACTTGTAAAGCACTAAGCTTATTGATTCCACGAGTTGCCATAGTTCAGACATAAAAAAATGCAGTAAGAAATAATCTTACTGCATTTTTTACTACTTTATAACTACGGATTGGCGTAGTGCGTCAAGGCTTGTCATATCGTATATTTCCAACTTTAACCTTATAAATCAAAATCTTATATAGTGTTAAACAGTGTCAGAAATTTGAATTTGGCGGAAGCGGTGAGATTCGAACTCACGGAGGACTCACACCCTCGTCGGTTTTCAAGACCGGTGCATTAAACCGCTCTGCCACGCTTCCATGTGCGTAAGAATACAAAGCTTGATTCTTTTATTCAAGAAAAATTTAACTGCAATGTATTCAAATGCATAATGTTTCATCAATTATCAAAGTTTTGCTGCTAATTCAGCACCATCACGAATCGCACGTTTTGCATCAAGCTCAGCAGCAAGCTTTGCACCACCAATAATATGATAATTGGCAAAGGTATTCTCACCTTCTTTTGGCATCAAATCTTTTACAGATTCTTGACCAGCACATACCACGATCGTATCAACACGCAATAACTGATCATGACCATTGTGCTCAATCCACAATCCTTCATCAGTCACAGATTTATATTGAACGCCTCTTAACATACGTACTGCATGTTTTTTGAGTTGTGCTCGATGAACCCAACCAGATGTTTTACCTAAACCGATACCTAGAGGTGTCGTTTTACGTTGTAATAAATAAATTTGACGAACTGGCATTTCCACTTCAGGACGTTGAGTTCCACCTTCAGAAATATAGTCTGGATTTGGATCAACACCCCATTCACGCTGCCATTCAGCTAAAGGTTGTGGTTGAGGCTGATGCGGTGGCTTTAACAAAAATTCAGACACATCGAAACCAATACCACCCGCGCCGATAACTGCGACTTTATGCCCAACTTCAGCGCCTCTTAAAACGTCAGCATAGGATAAAACTTGTGGAGCAGTACTGCCCTGAATTTTTAAAGCACGAGGAACAACACCTGTTGCCACGATAACTTCATCAAAACCTTCACGTTCAAGTTGTTCACGATTTACGCGAGTGTTCAAACGTAAATCAACTCCAGTTTGTTTAAGTTGAACTTTAAAGTAACGAATCGTCTCATGGAATTCTTCTTTTCCTGGGACAACTTTCGCTAAGTTAAATTGACCACCGACATCATCACTTGCTTCAAACAACGTCACTGCATGACCACGACTTGCAGCAACTGTAGCTGCTGACATTCCAGCAACACCACCACCTACAACAGCAATACGTTTTGGTTTTTTAGTCTTGATATAAACCAATTCAGTTTCATAACACGCTTGTGGGTTAACTAAACAACTCACACGTTGATTTTTAAACGCATGATCTAAACATGCTTGGTTACACGCGATACAGGTATTAATCTCATCTACACGATTGGTTGCAGTTTTATTTACCCAGTATGGATCAGCTAAAAATGGTCTTGCCATTTGCACCATATCTGCTTTACCTGAAGCAATAATTTCTTCTGCAACATCAGGCATATTAATACGGTTTGAAGCAATGATTGGAACAGAAACATGCTGTTTAACATGAGCCGTATAGTCTACAAATGCAGCACGAGGTACAGAAGTCACAATCGTTGGGATACGTGCTTCATGCCAGCCAATCCCTGTATTTAATAAAGTCACGCCTGCTTTTTCAAGTGCCTTTGCTACTACGATCACTTCCTGCATTGTATTTCCGTCATGCACGAGATCCAGCATGGATAAACGGAAGCAGATAATGAACTTCTCACCCACT
Organism: Acinetobacter sp. SK-43; assembly: GCF_015351505.1. Classification (NCBI taxonomy): domain Bacteria; kingdom Pseudomonadati; phylum Pseudomonadota; class Gammaproteobacteria; order Moraxellales; family Moraxellaceae; genus Acinetobacter; species Acinetobacter sp. SK-43. The sequence goes on along the minus strand of NZ_JADKPY010000031.1, from coordinate 2,317 downwards.
TTGGCACGGATTGCTTTTACAATTTCCACAGGAAAACGCATACGGTTTTCAATATCACCACCCCAGCGATCGGTGCGCTTGTTCACGTGGCTGCTAAGGAATTGATTGATTAAATATCCCTCTGAACCCATGATTTCAACACCGTCATACCCTGCTTTTTTAGCTAGGCTTGCACAGCGTGCATAGTCATCAATTGTAGCCAGAATTTGTGAATCTGACATTTGTCGTGGTTTAAATGGGTTAATTGGTGCTTGAATTGGCGAAGAAGAAACTGAAAATGGATGATATCCATAACGACCAGAATGCAAAATCTGCATAAGAATTTTTGAACCATGCTTATGCACAGCGTGAGTAACAAGACGGTGATGAGGAATATCCACCAAACTATTCATCGTACCACCCGCTGGCAATAACCAACCTTGACGGTTTGGAGAAATACCACCAGTAATAATAAGACCTACGCCCCCTTTTGCACGCTCACCAAAATAAGCTGCAAGTTTAGGATAGTTAAAAAAACGGTCTTCTAAACCAGAGTGCATTGAACCCATCACAACACGGTTTTTAATGGTCGTAAAACCCAAATGTAATGGTTTTAAGATATTTGCATAGCTAGTCATGGTATTCCTTCTATATTTATTGGCTTTGCAACTTGTTGCATAGTACTTTAACTGAATTTTTATACGTGTTTATGACTTTTTTTAAGAAAATGCTGACACTAAAGTCAAAACAAATGTAACCGTTATGATTTACATCTTAAAAATTCAATATTCCACATGAAAGCGCACATAATTTTTCTGCTTAGTTTTTCTTTGAGGAAAACAAGCTCAATGAAAAGTGTTACAATAGCTCCGATTTTTTATTCTCAAGACCACCTATTCGGGGTCTTTACTAATAAACGTTAGGACAAGCAATGACTGATAATGCAACTATCTTGCAGCACGTACCTGTAGGCAAAAAAGTTGGGATTGCCTTTTCTGGTGGTCTCGATACTTCAGCAGCTTTATTGTGGATGAAGCAAAAAGGTGCGGAACCTTATGCTTATACAGCAAACTTAGGTCAACCTGATGAAGATGACTATGATGCTATTCCAAAGAAAGCTGAACAATACGGTGCAGTCAAAGCTCGATTAATCGATTGTCGTTTACAACTTGCTCTTGAAGGTATTGCTGCAATTCAATGTGGTGCCTTCCATATTAGCACTGGCGGAGTACCATATTTCAACACAACACCTTTAGGTCGTGCAGTAACAGGTACTATGCTTGTGACAGCAATGAAAGAAGATGATGTGAACATCTGGGGTGATGGTTCTACTTATAAAGGTAACGATATTGAACGTTTCTATCGTTATGGTTTATTGACCAATCCAGCTCTAAAAATCTACAAACCGTGGTTAGACCAAACCTTTATTGATGAGTTAGGCGGTCGTGCGGAAATGTCACAGTTCCTCATCGACAACGGTTTTGACTATAAAATGTCAAAGGAAAAAGCGTATTCAACTGACTCTAATATGTTGGGTGCTACTCACGAAGCTAAGGATTTAGAATATCTCAATGCAGGTATTAAAATCGTAGACCCAATTATGGGCGTTGCTTTCTGGAAAGAAGATGTAAAAATTGATGCAGAAGAAGTCTCAATTACTTTTGAAGAAGGTTTCCCTGTTGCATTAAATGGTCAACGTATCGAAGATCCTGTTGAGCTGATCTTAGAAGCTAACCGTATCGGTGGTCGTCATGGTCTTGGTATGTCTGACCAAATTGAAAACCGTATCATCGAAGCAAAATCTCGTGGTATTTATGAAGCGCCTGGTATGGCTCTATTACATATCGCTTATGAGCGCTTAGTTACAGGTATTCATAACGAAGACACGATTGAACAATATCGTATCAACGGTTTACGTTTAGGCCGTTTACTTTACCAAGGTCGTTGGTTCGATTCTCAAGCGCTTATGCTTCGTGAAACAGCACAACGTTGGGTAGCTAAAGCGATTACTGGTACTGTCACTTTAGAATTACGTCGTGGTAATGATTATACGATTATGAATACCGAATCTCCTAACCTCACTTATGAAGCTGAGCGTTTAACAATGGAGAAAGGTGATTCAATGTTTACACCAATGGATCGTATCGGTCAGTTAACGATGCGTAACCTCGACATTACGGATACACGTGCAAAACTTGGTATCTACACTGAAACAGGTTTACTTGCTGTTGGTCAAGGTTCTGCAATTCCTCAATTGGAAAGCAAATCAAAGTAAGCGATTGATAAGTAAATTATCTTACAGAAAAGGCTGAATATATATTCAGCCTTTTTTAATATC